>JBNJFC010000012.1:11301-26279 GCA_051746485.1 Pseudomonadota bacterium | reverse complement strand
ATAAAACCCTTAACTGACTGGCATTACACCCGAAGGTGCTCTTTTTAACTTGGTAGGTAAAGCAAGTGCTTACCAGCCAGTCACTTCTTTCAGTGCATCACCGATTTCGGCCAACGAACGCACGGTTTTGACACCGGCGTCTTCCAGCGCGGCGAACTTCTCATCAGCAGTGCCTTTACCGCCAGAGATGATTGCGCCAGCGTGACCCATACGCTTACCGGGAGGTGCGGTGACACCGGCAATGTAAGAGACAACAGGCTTGGAAACGTTGGCTTTGATGTAAGCCGAGGCTTCTTCTTCCGCAGTACCACCGATTTCACCGATCATTACGATCGCTTCGGTCTTCGGATCGTTCTCAAACAATTCGAGAATATCGATAAAATTAGAGCCTGGAATCGGGTCGCCGCCAATGCCCACACAGGTGGACTGGCCAAAGCCGTGATCGGTGGTCTGCTTAACCGCTTCGTAAGTCAACGTGCCTGAGCGGGAAACGATACCAACGCGGCCCGGCTGGTGGATATGCCCCGGCATGATGCCGATTTTGCACTCACCCGGCGTGATAACACCCGGGCAGTTCGGGCCGATCAAGCGTACGCCCAGCTCGTCGCATTTCACTTTCGCTTCGAGCATATCGAGGGTCGCGATACCTTCGGTAATACACACGATGAGTTTGATACCGGCGTTGGCCGCTTCAAGAATCGAGTCTTTACAGAACGGCGCCGGTACGTAGATAACGCTGGCTTCCGCGCCTGTCTTCGCTACCGCTTCTTTCACGGTGTTGAAAACCGGCAGGCCTAGATGCTCTTGGCCGCCTTTACCCGGCGTCACACCACCGACCATCTGCGTTCCGTAGGCAATCGCCTGCTCGGAGTGGAACGTACCTTGGCCACCAGTGAAACCTTGGCAGATGACCTTGGTGTTCTTATCGATCAGGATGCTCATTACTTGCCCTCCGCCGCTTTAACGACCTGCTGAGCCGCGTCGGTCAGACTGGTAGCCGCGATGATGTTCAGACCGCTAGACGCGAGTTTTTCCGTGCCTAGCTCGGCGTTGTTACCTTCCAGACGTACGACGACCGGCACGTTGACACCGACCTGCTCAACGGCACCGATAATGCCTTCCGCAATCATGTCGCAACGTACGATACCACCGAAAATGTTGACCAGTACGGCTTTAACGGAATCGTCAGAGAGAATCAGCTTGAAGGCTTCCGCTACGCGCTCTTTGGTCGCGCCGCCGCCAACATCGAGGAAGTTGGCCGGCTTACCGCCGTTCAGGTTGACGATGTCCATGGTGCCCATGGCCAAGCCTGCGCCATTCACCATGCAGCCGATGTTGCCATCGAGCGCGACATAGTTAAGTTCCCACGCAGCGGCTTCCGCTTCGCGCTCGTCTTCCTGCGAAGGATCACGCATCGCCTGAAGGTCCGGGTGACGATACAGCGCGTTGCTGTCCAGCCCCAGTTTGGCGTCGAGACAATGGAGATTACCTTCGTCGGTGATGACCAACGGGTTAATCTCTAACAGTGCCAGATCTTTATCGTGGAACAGCTTAGACAGCCCCAGGAAGATCTTAGTAAACTGTTTAACCTGATCGCCAGAAAGGCCTAGCGCAAAGGCCAGCTCACGCGCTTGGTACGGCTGTGCGCCCACCAGCGGGTCGATCTCGGCTTTAAGAATTTTTTCCGGCGTTTCTTCGGCAACTTTCTCGATTTCTACGCCGCCTTCGGTAGAGGCCATAAAGACCACGCGCCGGGTCGTACGATCAACGACGGCACCCAGATAAAGCTCATCGGCGATATCGGTGCAGGTCTCGATCAGAATTTTGGAAACCGGCTGACCGTGTTCATCGGTCTGGAACGTCACCAAGTTTTTACCCAGCCACTGCTCGGCAAAGGCTTTAGCATCGGCAGGGTCTTTAATCAGCTTAACGCCGCCTGCTTTACCACGACCACCGGCGTGCACCTGGGCTTTTACCACCCACATGTCGCCGCCGATTTTTTTGCATGCTTCTGCTGCTTCTTCAGGAGTGTCCACTGCAAAGCTTTTGGACACTGGCAGACCATAATCGGCAAACAGCTGTTTGCCTTGATACTCGTGAAGGTTCATCGATTCATGCCATTGGTTGCATGTGACTCGAATGATGGCAAGCCATTAACGTACTCCCCATCCCCGTACTTTCGATTCCTGTCTTTCACCACAAATGAAAAGACATGGCCGAAAGTGTTGCGCCACCGATTGGTGGCGCTTTTTTGTTACTTCATTGCGTTATTTACGCTTTTTGCGGTTTGCCATATGAATGGCGTGTCCTTCCACCGCAAGGGCTGCTTCATGCACGGCTTCCGACATGGTCGGGTGTGCATAGCAGGTCAGGGCCAAGTCTTCCGCACTAGAGCCAAACTCCATCGCGATAACGCCCTGAGCAATCATCTCACCGGCGTGCTGGCCGACAATATGCATGCCAAGGATACGATCCGTTTCTGCATCCGCGATGACCTTCGCCTGACCTTCGGTGGCGTTATTCGCCATTGCCCGGCCGCTCGCCGCAAACGGGAAGCTACCGGTTTTCACCTTAAGGCCTTTGGCTTTGGCTTCTTCCTCGGTGATACCCACCCAAGCGACTTCAGGGAAGGTATAGATCACGTTGGGAATGGTGTCGTAGTTCATCTCGGCTTTGTGGCCAGCGATGACATCCGCCACCATGATGCCTTCTTCCGAGGCTTTGTGCGCCAACATTGGGCCGCGTACACAATCACCTATCGCGTAAACGCCCGGCACGTTGGTACGGCACTGATCGTCGACAAAGATAAAGCCGCGCTCATCAAGCTCAACGCTGACGCCGTCGGCAATTACGCCTTTAGTGTAAGGACGACGACCGACAGAAACGATCAGCTTGTCGAAGGTCATCTCCTGCTCGCCATTGGCGTCGGTGTACTTAACCACGACTTCGTCGCCGTTGGTTTCCGAACCGGTCACGCGAGCGCCCAGCTTGATATCCAAGCCCTGCTTTTTGAGTAGCTTTTGTGTCTCTTTGCCAATGGCACCATCGACCATCGGTAGGAAGGAATCCATCGCTTCCAACACGGTGACCTCTGAGCCCAGGCGGTTCCAAACGCTACCCAGTTCCAAGCCGATAATACCCGCACCGATAACGCCCAGGCGCTTCGGCGTTTCTTGGAATTCCAACGCGCCGGTGGAATCGACAATTAAGCCTTCCGTCAGCGGCGTGGGGGGAATTTCCACCGGCACAGAACCCGCGGCAATGACGATATTGTCAGCATCGTATGTGGTGGCATTGCCGTCAGCATCGGTCACTTCAACTTGCTTATTCGAAACGACTTTACCGGTACCTTCAATAGCCGTAACGCCATTGGCCTTGAACAAGCCCGAGATGCCGCCGGTCAAGTTCTTAACGATCTTGTCCTTGCGCGCCATCATCTTTTTGACGTCCATGGTGACGTCGCCGGCCTGGATGCCTAGGTCGTCGAAATCATCTTTCGCTTCGACGAACTTGTGCGAGGCTTCCAGCAGCGCCTTGGACGGGATACAGCCGACGTTCAAGCAAGTACCGCCGTGAACAACGTTACCTTCTTTACCGATCCATTTTTCAACACAGGCCGCTTTCAACCCGAGCTGTGCCGCACGGATAGCGGATACGTAACCGCCGGGGCCGGCACCAATAACGATCACATCAAACTTGTCAGCCATGTTGGCTCCTTTAGCTTGGTTGCCTTCTCCCTTGTGAGGAGAAGGCTAAGTGCGATTAAGCGTATCTACGCGGTGAGTCGCGATCTTTACACGTCTAGCAGCAGGCGCGCGGGATCTTCCAGTAACTCTTTCATGGTCACTAGGAATTGCACCGCGTCTTTGCCGTCGATCATACGATGGTCGTAAGAAACCGCCAGGTACATCATGGGGCGAATTTCAACCTTACCGTTGACCGCCATGGGGCGTTCTTGGATCTTGTGCATGCCCAGGATAGCCGTTTGCGGCGGGTTAATGATCGGGGTCGACATGAGCGACCCGAAGATACCACCATTGGTGATCGTGAAGGTGCCCCCCTGCATCTCATCGATGCCAAGCTTACCGTCGCGCGCACGCTTACCGAAATCGACGATCGTTTTCTCAACATCGGCGATCTTCATGCTGTCGGTATCGCGCAGCACCGGTACTACCAAGCCGCGGTCGGTCGATACCGCCACGCCGATATCCTGGTAGCCGTGGTAGACGATATCGGTCCCATCAATGGAGGCATTGACATCCGGGAAGCGCTTGAGCGCCTCTGAAGCCGCTTTGACGAAGAAGCCCATAAAGCCAAGCTTGGTGTCGTGAGCCTTGAGGAAAGTGTCCTTGTACTGGGCACGTAAATCCATCACTGCGCCCATATCCACCTCGTTGTAGGTGGTCAGCATCGCCGCAGTTTGCTGGGCTTGAACCAAGCGCTTGGCAATGGTTTGGCGCAAGCGGCTCATCGGTACCCGCTTCTCAGGGCGCTCGCCTTCTACCGCTGGCGCCGCCGTGGCAGTGCCTTTGGGAGCCGCAGAACCACCCGACGCCTTCTTGGCAGAGCCGTCTTTAACCGCTTTCTGAACGTCTTCTTTCAAGATGCGGCCACCTTTGCCGGTGCCCTCAATCTTGGAAACGTCCAGGTCGTGCTCGGCTACCATTTTACGTGCGGCCGGCGCGAGAATTTTGTCGCCGACTTTCTCGTCACCGCTGCCGTCATCGGCACTGCTTTCGGCTTTATGCGGTGTGGAATCAGCACCACTGCTGCTATCGCCACCAGCACCTTCAGCGAAGATAGCCAGCACTTCTTCAGAGGCGACTTGGGTGCCCTCTTCGGCTTTAATCTCGGCGAGTGCACCATCTGCTGGAGCAACCACTTCGAGCACAACCTTGTCAGTTTCGATGTCAGCCAGCACTTCATCGCGCTTGACCGCTTCGCCGACTTTTTTGTGCCACGTGGCCACGGTGCCTTCCTGCACAGACTCAGGGAAGGACGGTGCTTTCACTTCATGTTGCTGGCCACCACCGTTACCGCCGCTGGCTTTCTTCTCTTCTGCTTTTCCTTCGCTCGCGGCGTCAGCAGGCTTGTCTTCTTTACCACTGTCATCATTGTCGCCAGAGCCGCTGTCACCAGAACCACTGCCTTCGCCGATCTTGCCCAGCACCTGCTCGGACTCAACGGTGTCACCCTCTTCAACCGTGACGTCGGTCAGGGTGCCCGCTTCAGGTGCGACAACTTCAAGCACCACTTTGTCGGTTTCAATTTCAACAATCAGCTCGTCACGCTCGACACTGTCGCCTGGCTTCTTATGCCAAGCCGCTACAGTGCCTTCGGCAACGGATTCTGGAAAGGTTGGCGCTTTGATATCGGTAGCCATGTCGTTTCCCTTATAGATTCTTTAAACCCGGTGGGCGCTTATAGATTAAACGCATCTTCCACCAGCTGGCGCTGCTGTTCAGTATGGACGGACATATAGCCTGCCGCCGGTGCAGCGGAAGCCGGTCGCCCAGCGAACTTCAATTTGCCGCCTAAGCCGTCTTTGAGCATATCGGCCACGGCACGCATATGGTGCTGGCTGGGGTACCAAGCGCCCTGATTGAGCGGTTCTTCCTGACACCACACAATGTCCTCCAACTGGGGATACGCTTGAAGCGTTTCCAGAAGCTCCTCTTTCGGGAAAGGATAGAGCTGCTCAAGGCGAATGATGGCAGTATCCTGACGGTCATTATCAACACGCCAGGCTGCTAAGTCGTAGTAGACCTTACCCGCACACAAAATAGCGCGTGTGACGTTTTCGGGCGCTAACTTGGCTTGGTCCGGCAGCACCATGTAGAACTTGCCATACGCCAGATCATCCAGGTGTGAAATCGCTTCTTTATGGCGCAACAAGGACTTCGGCGTCATTACTACCAGCGGTTTACGCAGCGGTCGAATCACCTGACGACGCAGCAGATGGAAAATCTGTGCCGGTGTGGTCGGTACGCATACCTGCATGTTGTGCTCGGCGCACATTTGCAAGAAGCGCTCAAGTCGTGCTGAGGAGTGCTCAGGACCCTGGCCTTCATAACCGTGCGGTAGCAACATGGTCAAGCCACACAGCCGCCCCCATTTGGTTTCACCCGAGGAGATGAACTGATCCACGACGACTTGGGCACCGTTGAAGAAGTCGCCAAACTGCGCTTCCCATATCACCAAATCATTCGGTGCGGTAGTGGAATAGCCGTACTCAAATGCCAGTACGGCTTCTTCCGACAGGTAAGAGTCGTGGATCGTAAAGCGCGGCTGCCCTTCCTTCAGATTTTGTAGCGGCACATAGGTGGTACCATCTTTCTGGTTGTGCACGACCGCATGGCGATGTGAGAAAGTGCCGCGCCCGACGTCCTGTCCGGTAATCCGAACGGGATGGCCTTGGTCAATGAGCGTGGCATACGCCAGTGTTTCCGCAAAGCCCCAGTTGAGCGCCATTCCGCCCGCCTGCATTTTGCGGCGGTCGTCGTATATCTTGGCGACTTGTCGCTGCACGTCGACACCGTCGGGGATAGTGCACATCTTCGCTGCTAACTTTTGCAACAGCTTCATATCCACTGTCGTGTCGGCATTACCGGTCCACTCGTGGCCGATATAGGGTTGCCAGTCGACAAATAACGAGGTGTTAGGCTCTTGCACCAGCGCGTTAGCCACGTGGTTACCTGCCATCAGGTCTTCACGGTATTTCTCGACCATCGCCTTGGCTTCATCGTCACTGACCACGCCGTCTTTGATCAGGCTTTCAATAAACAGCGAGCGCGCAGAAGGATGCTGCTTGATCTTGGTGTACATCATCGGTTGCGTGCCAGAGGGCTCGTCGGCTTCGTTATGGCCCCGACGGCGATAACACACCAGATCGATGACGACATCTTTCTTAAACTGCTGACGGTAATCCAATGCCACTTGAGTCGCGTGCAGCACCGCATCAGGATCATCGCCGTTAACGTGGAAAATCGGCGCCTGAACCATTTTAGCGATATCGGTGCAATACTCAGTCGAGCGAGCATCTAGCGGATGAGACGTGGTAAAACCCACCTGGTTATTGATCACGATGTGAACGGTGCCGCCGGTCTTGTACGCGCGAGTTTGAGACATCTGGAATGTCTCCATCACCACGCCCTGGCCGGCAAAGGCCGCATCACCATGCACATTGATGGGCAGGACTTTATCACCTGCCGAGTCATCTCGACGATCCTGGCGAGCTCGTACCGAGCCTTCTACCACAGGCGCGACAATTTCCAAGTGCGATGGGTTGAACGATAGCGCTAGATGCACCTCGCCGCCCGGCGACATGACGTTGGAGCTGAAACCCTGGTGATATTTGACATCACCGGACCCCCGTTCAATGACTTTTTTGCCATCGAACTCGTCAATCAGATCCGTCGGATTTTTGCCCAGAATATTGACCAGCAGGTTGAGACGACCACGGTGCGCCATGCCGATAACGACTTCCTTGGTACCGTAACCACCGGCACGCTGGATCAGTTCGTCCATCATCGGAATAAAGGTTTCGCCCCCTTCAAGACCGAAACGCTTCGTCCCTGGGTACTTGGACGCGAGGTAGTTTTCCAACCCTTCAGCCGCCGTCAAGCGCTCGAGCACGTGCTTGCGCACATCGTCGCTGAACTTGGGTAAACTGCGCACCGTTTCAAAGCGACGCTGCAACCAACGTTTCTCTTCAGTATCGACAATGTGCATGACTTCGCAGCCAATGGAGCGGCAATAGGTGCGCTCAAGGGCGTCGACGATGTCACGAAGCGGTGCTTTATCGGCACCTAAAAAGAAAGAACCGGTCTGGAACTCAACGTCCAAATCTGCTTTAGAAAGCTGATGGAAGGAGAGGTCTAGATCCGGAACGGGGGTGGGGTTTCGCAGTCCTAGCGGGTCGATATTGGCCTTCTGATGACCACGGAAGCGATAGGCGTTAATCAGCTGCAGGACTTTCACCTGCTTTTTGTTTTCGCCGCCGTCGACAGCGGCTGCTACTCGGCCTGGGCGAGCTTCACGCCCTAGCTGGTAGAACTGATCACGAATCGGGCTAAGTGGAACATCGTGAGAGGCACTGCCCTCGGGACGTGGCAGCGAATCAAAATAATTGCGCCACTCGTCGGGGACAGCATTGGGATCATCGAGGTACTGCTCGTAAAGCGCTTCCACGTAGTGGGCATTGCCACCACTAACGTGAGAGGAACGCCACATTAATTCCATTATGCCTTGTTGCATCTCTCGGTCACCCTGCACTGATGGGGTGGTATCGGTATCGCCACGCAAAGCGACGACAACGCTATTGCCCTGCCGGCGGGGCGGGACGTTTGCCGGCGGCGCCGACCGATGGTCGGAAGCCCTTACCACTTGTACGATAGCAGCTTGCCTTACTGCTTTTACTAACTCTTTCTTTGCTTACTACCTACATTCTTACGTTCTTTGCTAATCAGTCCATGCTCAAAAGCCGGTACTCGCGGCACCGGCTTTTAAACTTGGCTGGTCAGGTGGTGCGACTCACCGTCGCACCACCTTCTACCACTATGATAACAAGCGAAACGCTGGGATTTAAGTGGCATTGATGCGCAACTTAAGTGGCACTCGCAATTTCTTAGGTCGCATCGGCCAACAGCATCTCACGGATCTTACCAATCGCACGTGTGGGGTTGAGACCTTTCGGGCATACGGCCACACAGTTCATGATGCCGCGGCAGCGGAATACGGAGAACGGATCTTCTAAATCTGTCAGACGCTCACTGGTCGCATTGTCGCGCGAATCCGCTAGGAAGCGGTAAGACTGCAAAAGACCTGCTGGCCCGACAAACTTATCGGGGTTCCACCAGAACGACGGGCAAGAGGTCGAGCAGCATGCACACAGAATACACTCGTACAGGCCGTCTAGCTTGTCGCGCTCTTCCGGTGACTGCAGACGCTCAATGGCCGGCGCTGGTTCGTCATTTTGCAGGTACGGCTGAATGCGCTCGTACTGTTTGTAGAACAACGCCATATCCACAACCATGTCGCGGATAACCGGCAGACCCGGCAGCGGACGCAATGTTAACTTATTGCCTTTCACAACGTCTGAAAGCGGCGTAATACACGCCAATCCGTTTTTACCGTTCATATTCATGCCGTCGGAGCCGCAAACGCCTTCACGGCAGCTACGACGGAATGCCAGCCCGCTGTCTTGTTCTTTCATCATATGAAGAACGTCCAGCACCATCACATCGCGGCCTTTGGTATCGACCTGAAACTCCTGCATATAAGGTGCGGAGTCGGTTTCCGGATTGTAGCGATACACGGATACCTGAAGATTGGACATGGTGACTCCCTCTCATTACGGAGATTAGTAGGTACGAACCTTAGGCTCGAACGTATCAACAGTTTTAGGCTTAAAGTTCACATCGCGCTTCTTCAGCTCTTTTGTTGCTGGGAAGTAGAGGGAGTGCTTCAGCCAGTTGACATCATCACGGTCAGGATAGTCGTAGCGAGAATGAGCACCACGGCTTTCATTACGCTCAAGGGCAGCAATCGCCGTTGCTTCTGCCACTTCCATCAGGTTATCAAGCTCCAATGCTTCAACGCGCGCCGTGTTAAAGGCATTGGACTTGTCAGGCAGGTGGGCGTTTGCAATACGACTGCGCAGCTCTTCCAGCTTCTTGACACCTTCCTGCATGTTTTTCTCTTCGCGGAAAACACCGAAAGAGGTCTGCATGATGTCTTGTAGTTCAGCCTTCAGTGCGGGAATGCTCTCGCCGCCGTCTGACTCGTTCCAGCGGGTAATACGCTTCATGGCGAACTCGACGTCCGACTCGGAGGCATCCAGATATTCGATACCTTCGTTCAGCGCACTCTCGATGAACATACCCGCCGCGCGACCGAATACGACTAAGTCTAGCAGAGAGTTACCACCCAAGCGGTTAGCCCCATGAACGGATACACACGCCGCTTCACCGCAGGCGTACAAGCCGTTAACGATATGGTCGTTACCGCTATCGTCCTGAGTAATTGCCTGACCATGAATGTTGGTCGGGATACCGCCCATCATATAGTGACAGGTTGGCACGACCGGAATCGGATCTTTGGCCGGATCAACGTGCGCGAACGTTTTGGAAAGTTCAACGATACCGGGTAGGCGTTTACCGAGGACTTCTTCGCCCAGGTGATCAAGCTTCAAGAAGACGTGATCGCCTTTCTCACCGCAGCCACGACCTTCGAGGATTTCCATAACCATGGAACGCGCAACGACGTCGCGGCCCGCCAAGTCTTTGGCGTTCGGCGCGTAACGCTCCATAAAGCGTTCGCCGTCTTTATTGATCAGATAACCACCTTCACCGCGACACCCTTCGGTGACCAGCGTGCCCGCACCGTAAATACCGGTCGGGTGGAACTGCCACATTTCCATATCCTGCATCGGGAAGCCAGCACGCAGCGCCATGCCAATACCGTCACCGGTATTAATCAGGGCGTTGGTGGTTGAGGCGTAGATACGGCCCGCACCGCCAGTGGCCAGTACAGTGGCTTTCGATTTCACGTGAACCACTTCGCCGGTCTCGATGCACATGGCGATACAGCCCACTACGTCGCCCTCGGCGTTTTTGACCAAATCTACCGCGTACCACTCATTCAAGAACGTCGTATTGTTCTTGAGATTGTTCTGGTACAGCGTGTGCAACAGCGCATGACCGGTACGGTCTGCGGCTGCACAGGTACGTGCCGCCTGGCCGCCTTCACCAAAGTTCTTCGACTGCCCACCAAACGGGCGCTGATAGATCCGGCCATTATCGAAGCGCGAGAACGGCAGGCCCATGTGCTCGAGCTCAAAGACCGCTTTCGGGCCTTCTGAGCACATGTATTCCGACGCATCCTGGTCAGCGATATAGTCGCCGCCCTTGACGGTGTCATACATGTGCCAACGCCAGTCATCATCTGGGTCTGCAGACGCAATGGCACACGTGATACCGCCCTGAGCAGAAACGGTGTGAGAGCGAGTCGGGAACACTTTTGACAGTACAGCTGTCTTTTTCCCGGACTTGGCAAGCTCGAGTGCAGCACGCAGGCCAGAGCCACCGCCACCGATGATAATGGCGTCAAATGTCAGGCTACGAAGGTTAGACATGTATCAAGCTCCCCACAGAATTTGAATGCTCCACACCAAGTAAACGAAGATGGCCAGAATAATTAATATCTGAGCACCTACACGCACATTGGTGGATTTGAGATAGTCGGTCGTCACGGTCCATAGGCCGACCCAGGCGTGCGCTGCCAGTGAGATAAAGGCCAGCAGAGAGAATATCCGCATCCACGTTTGGGCAAACAGGCCGCTCCAGGCGTAATAATCCAAGTCCGGATTAAACAGGAGATAGGCAACGATAAAAATCGTATAGAGCGCCAGAACCACCGCAGAGACGCGCTGTATCAACCAATCAGACAGCCCGCTGCGGCCGAAACTTGTGATGTTAGTTACCATACCCAAACTCCTGCCAAAATAATCAGAACGGCACTGACCACGACGGTGATCTGCGCTTTTTTCACACCGCCTTCAAGTGTGACACCAATATCGGCATCCATGAGCAGGTGCTTAATACCCGCCACAAAGTGAAAGGCGAGAGCCGATAGCAGTCCCCACGCGATCAATTTCGCTAGAAAATTATCGGCTAAAGCGCTGCTAACAGCGTTAAAGCCTGCGGGCGAAGAGAGAGATTTACTCAGTGCCCAAAAAGCGAAGATCAATCCAACGAACAAGATGACACCTGTGATGCGGTGTGCGATCGATGTTAATGCTGGAAGTGGAAAATGTATCGTCGAAAGGTCTAGGTTTACGGGTCGTTTGCTATTCACGGCTTTATACACACTCTTTTGGCCCGCTCTGCGACAGGTCGGGAATGGCCCGAGCGGGCAGTGGTTGCTGGAAGGGGCTCGGCCGTTGCCAAGTCGGGCACGACCACTTTCCTGCCGGTGTCGCGCGCCAAGGATTATAAGAACCTTAGCCCCCACTGACAAACCGAACTAAGTCCTTACTCGACCATGGTGCAAGGAATTTACGTCTTAGTCGGTCGATTTTGCACTGCAGCATCGCTATAGTGGATACGTAGTGTAAGCAATACACCAAATATCTCATATACAACGATATAGTCACGACACAATAATCTTATACAAATACTATTCAAGCAAATGGTTTTGTCACAACCAAACTAGCGTTTAGGCTAATTGACAATTTATCGCACCCTTCTATAGTGGGCGAGCCTTTTCGCCGGCGCGGTATGCGAAATATCGACGTGACGTCCCAACCCGAACTCGAAAGGAGGCCACTATGGCTGACAGGAAAGCAACATTAACGGTAGACGGCCTAGATGAGCCAATTGAGCTACCCATGTACTCCGGCACACAAGGCCCTGACGTTATTGACGTTCGCGGCTTAGGTGCAAAAGGCTTGTTTACCTACGACCCCGGCTTTATGGCCACCTCTTCCTGCCAGTCTGCCATCACCTATATTGATGGTGGCGAAGGTATTCTGCTGCACCGCGGCTACCCTATCGGCCAACTGGCGAAAGAATCTAATTTTGTTGAAGTTTGCTACACCCTGCTGTTTGGCGATCTGCCCAATGACGAGCAGTACGCTGACTTTGAGTCGCGGATTCGCAACCACACCATGGTCCACGACCAAATCAACAACTTCTTCAAGGGCTTCCGTCGCGACGCTCATCCCATGTCGATTCTATGCGGCGTTGTCGGCGGCTTAGCCGCCTTTTACCACGACCACATGGACATCACCAAAGAAGAAGACCGGGTCATTAGTGCAGTTCGACTTATTGCCAAAATGCCGACCATCGCGGCAATGTCGTACAAGTATAACGTCGGCCAACCGTTTAACTACCCGCGCAACGACCTGAATTATGCAGAGAACTTCCTCTACATGATGTTCAGCACGCCGTGCGAGGAGTACAAGGTCAACCCAGTATACGCCAAGGCGATGGACCGCATCTTCATGCTTCACGCCGACCACGAGCAGAACGCATCAACCTCTACCGTGCGCCTTGCCGGCTCCACCGGCGCCAACCCGTTTGCCTGTATCAGCGCCGGCATTGCCGCCCTTTGGGGCCCTGCTCACGGCGGTGCTAACGAAGCCGTATTGAGAATGCTCGACGAGATTGGTGATGATTCGGAAGAAAACATTCAGCGCTTTGTCGATAAGGCAAAAGACAAGGATGATCCGTTCAAACTAATGGGCTTTGGTCACCGTGTTTATCGCAACTTTGACCCGCGCGCCAAAGTGATGAAAGAAACCTGCGACGAAGTCTTGGCCGAACTCGGCATGGCGGACGACCCGCAGCTCAAAATCGCCAAGCGCCTAGAGCAAATCGCCCTCGAAGACGACTACTTCATCGAACGCAAACTCTACCCGAATGTCGACTTCTACTCCGGCATCATTCTTAAAGCGATGGGTATCCCGACCAATATGTTTACCGTGATTTTTGCGGTATCGCGCACGATTGGCTGGATATCCCACTGGAATGAAATGCTCAGCGATAGCTACAAAATTGGTCGCCCGCGCCAGCTTTATATTGGCCACGATCAGCGTGACTATCCGAAAAAGTAAGCCCAAGACAACGGCCTTTGGCCGACTTGATGACAAAGGCCACCTTCGGGTGGCCTTTTGCGTATGCTACAAAGATCACGCCACCCTCAATAAAAGGAACAAGCAATGCACACCATATCCACCGTCGCCTTTATCGGCTTAGGCGTTATGGGTTATCCGATGGCAGGCCACCTCGCCCGCCAAGGCTTGACCACCCGCGTTTATAATCGCACCGCCAGCAAGGCGGAAACTTGGGTAAATGAGTACGGCGGTAGCGCTCACCCAACGCCGCAAGAGGCGGCCAAGGGTGCTGACCTGGTGCTCGTTTGCGTGGGTAACGACGACGACGTTCGCGAGGTCACCACCGGCAAAGAAGGTGTACTGCAAAGCATGGAAAGCGGCAGCATCTTGATTGACCATACCACCGCGTCTGCCGACCTTGCTCTAGAACTCGATGCGGCCTGCCGGGAGCAAGAGATTGGGTTTATCGATGCGCCGGTTTCAGGCGGTCAACAAGGCGCAGAAAACGGCGCACTGACCATTATGTGCGGTGGCGAAAAAGCCCACTTTAAACACGTCCATCCCGTGCTGGACTTATACGCACGCGCTGTGACGCTAATGGGCGCAGCCAGCAGCGGCCAACTCACCAAGATGGTCAACCAAATTTGCATCGCCGGCTTGGTACAAGGACTCGCTGAAGGCTTGCACTTCGCAGAGCAAGCAGGGCTCGATCAGCAGCAAGTCATTGACGTTATCGCCAAAGGCGCGGCTGGCTCTTGGCAGATGGAGAATCGCCACAAAACCATGATTGCCGATGAGTACGAGCATGGCTTTGCGGTTAACTGGATGCGCAAAGATTTGGATATTTGCCTGACACAAGCTCGCCGCTTAGACGCAACCCTTCCGGTGACCGCGTTGGTCGATCAGTTCTACGCGGATGTGCAACGAATAGGCGGGGGTCGCTGGGACACTTCGTCGCTATTAAAGCGCCTACGCAAGGTCGATTAATCCTTGACTTTTAGGCCTTCCCATCTTGAACAGGGTTTTCCACACCTTCTGTGGATAACCCTGTTTATAACCACTAGAAAACGTCTCAAAAGCGCCATTATCAGCGGGCTGGCCTTAAATTGATCATTTTTTAACCTAACATAACCCATTGTTTTTAAAGGCATTTGATAAGTTCGGCCATTTTTATGCCGAATTTCAGGCTGTTGTGCACAACCCTTCCGCATGAACAGCAAAAGTGGACAAGTCAAGCCTAAAATGGCGTTAAAAGCGTATTTTTACACGATTTATAGCAACAAAAATCTACGATACCCACATACGCGAGTAACGCTGAAAATAAAGGAAATTGGCTATGCGCTATGCACAAACGGAGTGAGCA
>JBNJFC010000012.1:0-11201 GCA_051746485.1 Pseudomonadota bacterium | reverse complement strand
ACACGATTTATAGCAACAAAAATCTACGATACCCACATACGCGAGTAACGCTGAAAATAAAGGAAATTGGCTATGCGCTATGCACAAACGGAGTGAGCAAAAACGGAGTGAGCAAAAATGCCGTAAAGCAAGATAAAGAATGGCGTCCCATAGGGGGTTCGAACCCCTGTTACCGCCGTGAAAGGGCGGTGTCCTAGACCACTAGACGAATGGGACGTGGTACACAATGCAGAAAGCATTATCGATATGATTGGTGGAGCCTAGCGGGATCGAACCGCTGACCTCAACACTGCCAGTGTTGCGCTCTCCCAGCTGAGCTAAGGCCCCACATGTCGTGAAGACGGAGCGTATAGTACTGATTACGCTCCGCTTCGTCAACCACTTCTGTCATTATCGCTTGCGCTACAGTTCCTGGAACTCCTTCTCAAAGCGCTTGGCTTGCTTTTTCGACACGCCCCCCAACACCTCGATGGCATGGCGCAAGCGCGCGCGCGTCATGTCCGAGCCAAGAATGGCCATGGCATCCATTACCGACGTACTGGTTGCACTGCCGGTAATAGCGATAAACACCGGCGCTAAAAATGCTTTCATTTTTAAATCAAAGTACTCGGCAAGCGATTTGACTTCTTCGAGCAAGGCGTTTTTGTGCCACGCAGGAACCGTTTCAAAGCGCCACGTTAAGAACTGCAGCAGCTTGACAAGCGTCTCCTTCTCCAGCTTTACCGAATCAAATGCGGCTTCGTTGATGGCCGGCAGCCCGGAAAAGAAGTGTCCCGCTAACGGGGCCACTTGTGACAGTGTCTCAACACGAGGTTTTACTTGCGGCAGAATTTGGCGTACGTACGCTTCATTAAACGCCCAGTCGCGCAGCGCTTGCAAAAACGCTTCGTCATCGAGATCTTCGCGAATATAGAGACCGTTCAGCCACGTCAATTTTTCCAGATCAAATACCGGGCCACCCAATGACACACGCTGAACATCAAATGCCGCCATCATCTCATCGAGAGAAAACTTCTCTCGCTCATCGGGCATGGACCAGCCCATACGCCCGAGATAATTCGTGACCGCCTGAGGCAAAAATCCCATCCGGCGATAATAGTTAATCGATGTCGGGTTTTTACGCTTAGAAAGTTTCGACTTATCCGGATTGCGTAGCAGCGGCATATGGCAAAGCGTTGGCATTTCCCAGCCAAAGTACTCATACAACAGTTGATGCTTAGGCGCTGAGTTGATCCACTCTTCTCCACGCAGCACGTGGGTGATCCCCATTAAGTGGTCGTCGACAACGTTAGCCAGATGATACGTCGGCATACCGTCCGACTTAAGCAAAATCTGGGCGTCTACCTGCGCCCACTCCACCTCAATACGGCCACGCAGCATGTCTTGCACCACGCACACGCCATCAGTCGGCACCTGCATGCGTACGACATACGGCCAGCCCTCCTGCTCGCGGCGGCTCTTCTCCTCGGCATCCATCGCTAGATCAGCAGGCTTAAGCGCCAACTGCATGCCGGCTGCTTTGCGCGCCTCGCGCAACGCGTTGAGCTCCTCTGTTGTGCGATAGCACTTAAAGGCATAACCGGCATCAATCAACTGCTGTGCGTATTGGGCGTAAATCTCACCGCGCTCGCTTTGACGATAAGGGCCGTGGGGGCCACCCACATCGGGGCCTTCATCCCATTCGATGCCCAGCCAACGCAGCGAATCTAAAATCATCTGCTCTGACTCCGCGGTGGAGCGAACGCGGTCGGTATCTTCAATACGCAGAATGAATTGACCGCCATGCTGTCGCGCAAAACAAAGGTTAAACAGCGCAATATAGGCTGTGCCAACGTGGGGGTCGCCCGTGGGAGAGGGGGCGATGCGAGTGCGTACGGTCATGAATGCGTTCCTTAGAGTCTTCCTATTAAGCGTTGCGCCATTATACGCACCCAACGCCACACCAACAGCACTGCGACGAAGGAACGAGAACACAAAAAAAGCGTCTTAAAAGATAATTAAGCGTTATCGCCATTGGGATGCGCGTTACTGCACAATCGCTTACCATACGTCGACGTTACAGGGAGCGGCTATACTGACTGACATATAGCGTCACAAAGCGACGCTTTGCGGCAATAAATAGCGGCTTTAACACACTAGAATTGGCATCACCTTAATAAGGATTGTCAATTTATTCACGAGTCGTGCAGGGCTCATCGACAGGAAAAAACAATGGAATCGCTAGGCTCACGTATTAAACACCTTAGGCTACGGGCCAAGCTCAACAAAGCAGCGCTGGCACGTGAAATCGGCGTGTCGGACGTGACGGTCTCTTATTGGGAATCTGGCGCCATCAAGCAGATTGGCCATGAACGCCTCGTTGCACTTGCTGACGCTCTTGGATGTTCGCTGGCTACCCTGCTTGAGGGTGATAACGCACCGACCTTACCTACTCTCAACCATACGGGACCACTCCCTTGGATACAGCGCCAAGCCAAACCGATCGACGCGGCGAGCAGTCACCTCCCGCTCAATATGCCTTGGCAGCAACCGGCATTTATTGCTACACCGGGGCCAAATTCACATTTTGCGCCCATCAAAACCGGCGATTTAGCGCTGCTGGGTCCTACCGATACCTTTAAGCAGGCTGGCTATTATGTCGTTAGCCGAGACCAGCAAACAGAAATGGTACATTTGACGCAAGCGCCAGGTGAAGACGTCACAGTCAAAGCAGCCTTACTGGCTCATTGGCGTCCGATTTAAGACGCATCACTCGGGTAGGTCAAAACATCCACATCATCGCGAGTGTGGCGTGACTCACTGCCAATCACTACGCGCCTTGAGTACTCCACTACCTGACCTAGGCCATGGCGGGATTGTGTAACCCACTCTCCCGCCAAATATTCGCCTTCCGGGCCAATGCGTTGACGCACTTGCGAGGACTGAACGCTCGCTTCCATTGATGCCACGCTAAGACGATAGACCCCATCTGGCAGGCCACTCCCCGGCCCTAGTGGGCCTACGTGAAAGCGTCCATCTTCCACTTGCGTACGTTCGCGCCAGCGAACGCCGCTCTGCTCGCGCTCGACCATCACGTTGACCTGCGTGTTATCAGGCAAATTCGTTTCGCCACTGACCGTGACGCGGCGATCTGTACGCAGCCTTATCGTTGTCTCCATCGTAACCGTAAGCAGGCTTGGTTCGGGCTCCTCGGCCTCTGGTGCACTTGATGCATTCGCGGCTTGGTTGTCCGTGGTTTCCGCTGGGTCTGACGAATTTTCTGCGTCTTGTTGCTCTTCCTTTGAACCGCTGCAGGCCGTCAGCAGTACGATCAACAAAGCAACTCCCCATCGCCTTATTCGCTTTTGTCTCACTGCCGCCTCCTTTAGGTTCTAGGTACTTACCTTGCGACTCTACGCTACTGTCGCGCCGTTAATGCACAACTATGTGAAAAAATTTGTTCTGCCTTTACGCAAAGCAACTGTCTTCCGCCAAATGTTGCTGACATCCGCCAATCGGCTTCATAACTGTGTAAAGAACCCGCATCCTTCCAAAAGGTCACACCTTTCCATTTCGCAGTCAGCATGGCGCCAGGAACGGAAAGTACTAATTCACGACGCTTAGCCCATTCATCGGCCATGACCTTTCTAGGGAAAGTTATAGCCTCGGTGTGAGTCTTCTCCCATCACGCATAATGCGAACCTGGGCCGTATATGCGAAACTGCTGCCCTTTCTTTTTCGCTTTTTAATCGTAGTCATTGCGCATAACCTTCGCGTAGCAAATTGCACATTGAGCGCGTAGCAACTTCGTAGCAATGCATCACGCAAAACGCCGCCTAAGCACTGTAAACTTGAACAGTTATGAATGATATCACAACACCGCAAACCCGCATGAAGTCTGGCATTGCCCGCCCAGAGCTGGACAGAACTTTCTCCGTGGCTCCGATGATGGATTGGACAACACGAGACTACAGAGCTTTCGCGCGCACCTTAACCAAGCGTGCGCTGCTATATACCGAGATGGTGACCACCGGCGCTATTTTGCATGGCTCACCGCGTGAGCGCTTTTTGGGTCACAGTGACGTTGAACATCCGCTCGCGCTGCAACTCGGGGGTAGCGATGCGGGTGAGTTAGCCGAATGTGCCGCGATTGCCGAGGATTGGGGCTTTGATGAAGTCAATCTAAACGTCGGCTGCCCCAGCGACCGGGTTCAGAACAACCTAATCGGTGCGTGTTTAATGGCTTACCCAGAGAAGGTGGCCGAGGCAGTGCGGGCGATGCAGGCAGCGGTGTCGATACCGGTCACGGTTAAGTGCCGTATTGGTATTGATGACCAGGACGAAGACGCCGATCTTGAGCGGTTCATCGCCATCATCGCTGACGCAGGCTGTGAGGTGTTCACCGTCCATGCGCGTAAGGCGTGGCTACAGGGTTTGTCGCCTAAGCAGAACCGCGATGTGCCGCCACTTAACTACCCCCGCGTTCATCGCCTAAAGCAACGCTACCCTGAGCTGCATATTGGCATTAATGGCGGCATTAAGACGCTAGATGAGTGCGCCACTCACCTAAGCAGTGTGGACAGTGTGATGGTGGGTCGCGAGGCTTATCAAAACCCTTGGATGCTTGCTGGCGTCGATGAGCAACTTTATGGTGCAAAAAGCCCGGCACAAAGCCGTATGGCGGCGGCCATCGCGTTTCGGCCTTATATCGCCCAGCGGCTTAACGAAGGCGCCAAACTTAATCATATCACGCGGCATTTATTGGGCCTGTTCCAAGGCTGCCCTGGCGGGCGCCGTTTCCGACGCCACCTCTCCGAACACGCCCACAAAGAAGGCGCTGATTTACGTATTTTTGATGACGCGTTGAGCTTGGTTCGCGAACCCCAAGCAGCCTAACTCGGGCGAATTAATAGGGCGAATCCGGCAGCGGATCCAGCGATGAATGAAACGATTCAATGGCCGTTTCCGCCTCTTCAATCGCATCAAAGCGAGCAATGTGAAAAAGCGCTTCGCCTTCATTGGCAAGCGGCAAGCGGCTCATGCCAATCACAATGCCGTCCGCCACGGCGCGCACTTCGCCTTCATCGTTGCCGAAGGGGTCAGCGACCTTGCCCAGGAGCTCGCCCTTTGCCACACGAGCGCCCAAGCGCACCTTGGGGCGCAGAATGCCGTCTATCGGCGCCCGCGCCCAGCTAGAACCGTTGGCGACCTCCGCCGGAGCCGGTCGGCGACGACGCTGCTCACCTGCTAGCATGCCCAACCGACGCATCACGCGCAGCACGCCACGAACACCGGGGGCGATGGCCCATTCGTCAAACCGCAGCGCCTCCCCGGCTTCGTAAGTCAGCACGGGAATACCACGATTTTGGGCGTAATGACGCAAGCTCCCCTCACGCAATTCGGCGTTAAGCACAACGGGGGCGCCAAACGCGTCGGCCATCTGCTCCGTTTCACTACCAGGACTTAATTGCGCGCGGATTTGCGGTAGGTTCGTGCGGTGAATGGCACCCGTATGCAAATCGATAATATGCGTGGCGCGATCCACCATTTCTTCTCGCAGCAGCGCCGCGATGCGTCCACCCAGCGAGCCAGATTCACTGCCGGGAAAGCAGCGATTTAAATCGCGCCGATCAGGCAAATAGCGCGTCTGCTGCAAAAAGCCAAAGACATTGACCACCGGCACCGCAATAAGCGTACCGCGTATGCTATTAATGGCTTTTGAACGCATAAGGCGGCGTACGATTTCGACACCGTTTATCTCGTCGCCATGAATGCCGCCGCACACCAGTAACACGGGCCCCTCTTTACGGCCATGCACCACTTCAACCGGCATGTGCAGCTGGGTATGGGTATAAAGCTTAGCGACCGGGAAATCAATTTCTTGACGTTGCCCAGGCTTAACGTCGCACCCGGCTAATGTAAATGGCGCTCGTGCCATATGAAGACCTGCCTTGGTATCAAACACTGTTTTCTTATCGTCGTTATACGCCCTTGAGGCGCCAGTGACGAGTAAAATCCGCCGATGCGCCTCACTTTCCTGCGGTATTTTGCCGAAACGAGGTATCCATACGCTTTTGCATGTAAAACGCTGTCGAGTTGGTTAATATGTAAGCGCGTTTTATCCAGAGGCAGCGGGATTCATGGTAAGAAAAACGAAGGCAGAAGCAGCCGCTACACGCGAGGCGCTTCTTGATGCGGCCGAAGAGATGTTTATTCAGCACGGAGTCGCGCGCACGTCTTTAGAGCAAATCGCCCGCCACGCTGGCATGACCCGCGGCGCGGTCTATTGGCATTTCAAGAACAAGGCCGACCTGTTTCACGCCATGCTCCAGCGCGTGCGCTTGCCCTTTCAAGATTTGGTCGAAGCGCTAGACGACCCTGAATTGGTAAAAAAACCCCTGGAAGCCATTCGCTTGGCGTGTATCAGCGGCTTCGAGCACCTAGAGCGCCCCCGCTATCGTCGCGTGCACGCCATTTTAATCCATCACTGCGAAGTCTTTAGCGATATCGACCCGCTCGCCATGCAAAACGAAATGGCCGAAGAATCTTGTGGCGCCTTACGCGATTATTTTCACTGCGCCGCACGCCTTGGCCACCTGCGCGACGACATTCCACCGGAACTCGCCGCACAGTTGTTGCAATCCATGCTCGGCGGGCTATTCCACGACTGGCTACGTAATTACGAGCGCTTCTCCATTTATCAAGAAGGCAGCCGTCTCGTGAAAACGCAGCTAGCATTGATGCAAGCCTCACCCTCAGGGTGAGGCCGCGATTTTGCTATGGTGGTGATCTTTCCCTAATACTGGGCAAGATCTATACCGTATCACTACCTTCGCCAAGGCTGGGCCCTACCCCTCGTCTTTTGATTCTTTGTGTTCACGGCCCAGCAGGATATAAAACGCTGGCAGCACGAAAATGGTAAACAAGGTGCCAATACCCAGCCCGGCACTGATCGTCAGACCAATGGCAAAGCGGCTTTCTGCGCCCGGGCCAACGGCAATCAGCAACGGCACCATAGCGAAGATCAGCGCCACAGAAGTCATGATGATCGGACGTAGCCGGATGGCGGAGGCTTCAATCACAGCATCCACCTTGTTCAGTCCACGCTCTTTCTGCAACTGGTTAGCGAACTCGACAATCAAGATACCGTTCTTGGAGACCACGCCAATCAACGTAATCAGGCCCACCTGGGTGTAAATATTCATGGTGGCGAAGCCGAGCACGATGAACGCCATGGCACCGGCCACCGACATGGGCACTGAAATCAGGATAATGAACGGATCACGCCAGCTTTCAAACTGCGCCGCCAACACCAAATAAATGACCAGCAGCGACAGGAAGAAGGTGACTGCCAGGGCATTACCCTGGCTCGCCAGCTGTCGACTCTGACCTGTGTAATCGTAACCGAAGCCCTGTGGGAAGGTCTCAGCTGCGGCTTGTTCCATGTAATCCATGGCGGTACCCGCTGCTACGCCTGGCTTGATAACCCCCTCCACGGTAAGGGAGTTCTGCTGGTTGAACTGGGTCCGGTTGGAAGGCTCGACGTCGTGAGTAAAGCTCACCACACTGCCCAGCGGAACCAGCTCACCGTTGTCGGCGCGGATCTGATAGTCATTCAGCTCCTGCTCATCCAGACGGAATTGCTGGTCCACCTGGGGAATGACCTGATAGGACCGACCTTCCATATTGAAGCGGTTGATGTAACCGCCACCGAGCATGCTCGATAGGGTCTGGCCGATATCCTGCATCGACAGGCCGAGGTCTGCCACCCGATCCCGGTCCACATTGATGCGGGTGACAGGCCGGTCGAAGTTGATGGATTTCTGCAGGAACATAAAGTTACCGCTGCCCATGGCCTTGCCCAGCAACTCATCAGCCACCTGATTCAACTGCTCGTAGCTGTTGCCCGTAGTGATCACGAACTGGAACGGCAGGCCGCCGCCGGAGCCGGGCAGTGAGGGCTGCGGGAATACGGCCGTTTGCAGACCGGTAACTTTACTCAGCTCGGCATCCAGCTTGGGCTGGGCTTCGAATTGGGAAATATCGCGTTCGCTCCAGGGAGCCATTTTGAAACCGCCGAATACGGCGTTAGGACCGGTAATGCCGATGATCATGAAGTCTTCTTGGTACCCTGGAACCGTTGCTATGCGATTCTGAATTTCGTCGCCATGCTCCTGAAGATAATCCAGCGTCGCTGTTTGCGGCCCGAGCCCCTGATAGAACAGGATGCCTTGGTCTTCCGTAGGTGCCAACTCACTTTGGCTCATGGTTACCATGAAATAGATCGACCCAAGGACGACCACCGCAAAAAACACCACCACGGACTTGGTCTTCATCAGCGATGTAAGAGCAGCCTTATAGGCCCCTGACAGTCCATTGAAGGTGCGCTCGACCAGCTGCTCAAACCGGCCCGGATTACCATGTGGCTTGAGTACCAAGCCGGACAGCATGGGGGACAGCGTCAAGGCGACAATGCCCGAGATCACCACCGCGCCCGCGAGGGTGAAGGCGAATTCGGTGAACAGGGAGCCGACTAGGCCGCCCATGAAGCCAATCGGCGCGTATACCGCCACCAGCGTGGTGGTCATCGCAATGATCGGCACAGCCATCTCTCGGGCGCCATTGATAGCGGCTTCGAATCGGGATTCACCCTGTTCTATGTGCCGGTGCACGTTTTCCACCACGATAATGGCATCATCCACCACCAGGCCGATGGCCAACACCATGGACAGCAATGTCAGCAGGTTCAGTGAGAAACCGAACACCAACATGACAAAAGCACCGCCGATCAGCGACAGCGGCACAGCCACCGACGGAACAATCGCCGCACGCAAGGAGCCCAAGCAAAGGAACACCACCACCAGTACGATGACCAGCGCCTCCAGCAGTGTCTTGATGACCTCCTTTATGGAGTCTTCGATAAAATCAGAGGCGTCGTAAGCTAAGCGCGCATCCAGACCTGACGGCAGTTGGCTCCGGATTTCCGGAAGCTCCGCTTTCACCAGCCCGGCAACGGTCAGCGGGTTGGCGCCTGGCGCCAGCTCAATGGCCACGTAGGTCGCTGGTTGGCCTTTGTACAAGGCGAGCTGATCGTAGGTCTGAGAACCCAGTTCGACGCGGGCAATATCCTGCAGGCGAATCTGGGAGCCTTCGTGCTGCTTGACTACTAGGTTGCGGAACTTGTCCGGATCGGCGACGTCGGTGTCGCTAGTCATGCTGATTTCAGTGTAGGTACCCTTGGTGTTACCCACCGCCGCTTGGTAGTTGTTGGCGCGGAGTTTGGCGATCACTTGCTGAGGTGTCATATCCACAGCTGCCAGCCGCTCCGGATTTAGCCACACGCGAAGAGCAAACGTCCGGCCAAGCAGGTCTGCCTTACCGACGCCGGACAGCGCCTGGAGTTTCGGTTGCACTACCCGGGTCAGATAATCGGTGATCTGGGGAACCGCCAGCTCTTCACTGTAAAAGGCGATGTACATCAGTGCCGTGGAGTCACCGGTAGTGGAGGTGATCACTGGGTCTTGGGCCTCAGCGGGCAGGACGTTACGCTGACTGGCTACCTTGGCCTGAATTTCAGCGAGCGCCGCGTTGGCGTCGTAGTTCAACTCCATTTTGGCCTGGATGGTGGAGGTGCCCTGGGAGCTAGTGGACGTCAGGTAATCGATCCCGCTGGCTTCGGCAATGGCCTGTTGCAAAGGTGTGGTGATGAAGCCCTTGATAAGGTCTGAGCTGGCACCCGGGTAAGCCGTAGTCACGGTAACCGTGGTGCTTTCCAGTTCCGGGTACTGACGGATTTCCATTTCCATGGCAGCCCGTGCACCCAACAACAGTATCAGCAGGCTGACCACTGTGGCGAGAACCGGCCGGCGGATAAATATATCGGTGAATCGCATTACTCAGACGCCTCCTGCGGTTGCTCGTCCTTCTGGATCTCGACCTTCTGGCCGTCACGCAGACGAAGCAGCCCCTTGGAAACCACCGTCTCACCTGCCTTTAGACCAGAGAGCACCGCAGCTTTGGTGTCACGGGTTTCACCGGTGGTGATGCTGCGGCGGCTTACCGCCAGGTTGCCACTGTCGTCTTCTTCGACCACGAACACGAAGTCACCGTAGGTGTTGTAAGAAATGGCGGTACGCGGCACCGTGACGATTTCGTTATCTTCCGGTTGCCGGGTCTGGATAGTCGCAAACATGCCAGGCCGGAGACGGTTTTCTGAGTTATCCAAGGTGGCGCGAATGCGCACGGTACGGGTTTCGGGATTCACTGACGTGTTAATGGCACTGACCTTGCCCTCGAAGGTCTCATCAGGAACTGCCGCCACGGTAGCGACCACCGGGTAGCCGGTTTCTACCTTGGGCAGATCCTGTTCCGATAGGGTGTAGTCAGCATAAATCGGGTCCAACATGTTGATTTCGACAATCGGCGTGCCGGTAGGAACATATTCGCCTTGATCCACCATGCGGATACCCAGAGTGCCGTCGAACGGTGCCCGGATGATTTTCTTGTTAAGTTGCGCCTCCGCTTCGTTTACCCGAGCTCTGGCCGCGTCAAGGTTGGCCTTGGCTTCGTCGAACTGGGACTGGGACACGGCTCGCTTCTCAAGCAGATTGGCTATCCGCTGAAAATCCTGCTCCGCCAACTGAGCTTCGGCCCGACGAGTGCGCAGGGCGGCTTCATCGATTTCCGAATCCAGGCGAACGAGTACGTGGCCCTGTTCAACGATGTCTCCAGACTCGAAGTTGACCTCTTCAATGACACCGGGCACTTCATTAGCCACCTCAATGCCATTCACGGCCTCGATACCGCCCACCGCCTTGATAGCGGGCGTCCAGCTCTCAGTTCGGGCTTTGGTTGCGGAAATCTGGGTGGGCGGTTGAGCCTGGGACATCTGCTCTTCCATCTGGCCAAACTGGTAGAACTTGTAGCCAAAGATGCCACCAAGCACGACGCCGAGAAAAATAATAACGATCAGAAAGCGGGAAGCAATGCGCATAGTTCAGGTCCTGTCACTCCGTATCAAGTGATGCAAATTTCAAAAGGAAAAAAAGCGGATCGTCGACAGGCTTCAACGCGAAGGCTGAGGCGGCTCGCCGATATCTATCATCTCATCGTAGGAGTCGCCCTCTTCAGGCAGGGTGAACGCAACGCTATCACCGTCTAGCCATGTGTTGATTTCTTCTAATGCGGCAACATCAAGCGTGCCCGCTTGCTGACGCAGGGTG
>JBNJFC010000011.1:0-26552 GCA_051746485.1 Pseudomonadota bacterium | reverse complement strand
AGCACGTAAACTTCCGCTTCGAAAACGGTGTGCGGAGTGATAGTGCCCGGCTTAGCCAGCACCTGACCACGCTCAACGTCATCACGCTTCGTACCGCGAAGCAGCGCGCCGACGTTCTCGCCTGCACGACCTTCGTCAAGCAGCTTGCGGAACATTTCGACACCGGTCACGACGGTTTTTGTGGTATCGCGCATACCCACGATTTCCACTTCTTCACCCGCTTTCACGACACCGCGCTCTACACGACCGGTAACAACGGTACCACGACCAGAGATAGAGAAGACGTCTTCGATCGGCATCAAAAACGGCTGATCAATAGCACGCTCCGGCTCCGGAATGTACTCGTCCAGCGCTTTGATCAGGTTGGCAACAGCAGTAGTACCCATGCCGTTGTCGTCTTTACCTTCAAGCGCCATCAACGCAGAACCGGTGATGATCGGCGTGTCGTCGCCCGGGAAGTCGTACTGGTCGAGAAGTTCGCGAACTTCCATCTCTACCAGCTCAAGCAGCTCTTCATCGTCGACCATGTCCGCTTTGTTCAGGAACACAACGATGAACGGAACGCCAACCTGGCGAGACAGCAAGATGTGCTCGCGAGTTTGCGGCATCGGGCCGTCGGCGGCAGAACATACCAGAATTGCGCCATCCATCTGCGCAGCACCAGTGATCATGTTCTTGACGTAGTCGGCGTGCCCCGGGCAGTCGACGTGCGCGTAGTGACGCGTCTCGGACTGATACTCAACGTGCGAGGTAGCGATCGTAATACCGCGCTCACGCTCTTCCGGAGCATTGTCGATGGCGTCGAACTCGCTCCAGTCACCGCCGAATACTTCAGCGGAAACGCGAGTTAGGGCCGCAGTCAGAGTCGTTTTACCGTGGTCAACGTGACCGATGGTACCGACGTTGATATGCGGTTTGGAACGTTCGAATTTTTCCTTAGCCACTGCTATAACCTCTTTACGTTAGCTAACGGTTAACCGTTTTGGTTGATGACGGCTTCTACGACGCTGGAGGGCGCCTCGTCGTACTTCGCGAACTCCATGGAGTAGCTCGCACGGCCCTGGGTCTGAGAGCGAAGATCGGTTGCATAACCGAACATCTCGCCCAGCGGCACCGTTGCGCGGATGACCTTACCAGAAGAAGAATCATCCATGCCCTGCACCAGACCGCGACGACGGTTCAGGTCGCCCATGACGTCACCCATAAACTCCTCGGGGGTCACGACCTCGACCTTCATCACCGGTTCCAGCAGCACGGCCTTAGCCTTCCTGGCACCTTCTTTCACTGCCATAGAAGAAGCAATCTTAAACGCAGTCTCATTGGAGTCTACGTCATGATAGGAACCATCAAACAGCGTTACTTTAACGTCGATCATCGGGTAACCCGCAATGACGCCGTTTTTCAACTGCTCATAAGCCCCTTTCTCTACCGCCGGGACGTATTCCTTAGGAACTACGCCGCCCACGATTTCAGAGATAAATTTGAAGAAGATTTCGTCATCCCCTTCGCCTTTCTCTTCATAAGTCAGCGGTTCGATGCGCATTACAACGTGACCGTACTGACCGCGACCACCGGACTGACGTACAAACTTACCTTCTTGCTCGACGCTGCCACGGATGGTTTCACGATAGGCCACCTGCGGCTTACCGATATTGGCTTCGACCTTAAACTCGCGACGCATACGGTCAACGAGGATATCTAGGTGAAGCTCACCCATACCGGAGATAATCGTCTGGCCAGTCTCTTCGTCGGTTTTCACCTGGAAGGACGGATCTTCCTGAGCGAGTTTACCCAGCGCAACACCCATCTTCTCCTGATCCGCTTTGGACTTCGGCTCAACGGCAACCGAGATAACCGGATCGGGGAATTCCATGCGCTCAAGTACGATCTTGTGGTTGATATCACACAGCGTATCGCCGGTGGTAACATCTTTCAGACCGATACAAGCGGCGATATCGCCGGCACGTACTTCCTTGATTTCTTCGCGCGAGTTGGAGTGCATCTGAACGATACGACCCACACGCTCTTTCTTGCTCTTGACCGAATTGTATACCCCGTCACCAGAGTTCAACACGCCTGAATAGACGCGAATAAAGGTCAAGGTGCCGACGAAGGGGTCAGTGGCGATCTTGAATGCCAGCGCTGAGAAAGGCGCACTGTCATCCGCTTCACGGGTATCGACGGTGCCGTCTTTATCGTCAAGCTCGCCTTCAATCGCCTTAACTTCTGTCGGCGACGGCATGTACTCGATAACACCATCAAGAACAGCCTGAACGCCCTTGTTCTTAAACGCAGAACCACAGGTTACGAGAACGATTTCGTTCGCCAGCGTACGCGCACGAAGGCCCGCCTTGATCTCTTCGACGGTTAGCTCGCCACCTTCGAGGTACTTATCCATCAACTCGTCGGTGCCTTCGGCCGCCGCTTCAACCATTTGCTCGCGGTATTTCTCAGCGGTTTCTTGCAATTCTTCGGGGATATCGACCAAATCATAATTCATACCCAAGTTATCCTCGTCCCACAGGATAGCTTTCATCTGAATCAGGTCGATAACACCCTTAAAGTTTTCTTCCGTGCCCCAGTTGATCTGGATTGGCACGGCATTAGCACCCAAGCGCTCCTTCAACTGGTCAACGACCATGAAGAAATCAGCACCGGTGCGGTCCATCTTATTGACGAAGACCATGCGCGGGACTTCGTACTTATTGGCTTGGCGCCATACGGTTTCGGTCTGCGGCTGAACACCAGAAGACCCGCACAACACAACGACCGCGCCATCAAGTACGCGCAAAGAACGTTCAACTTCAATGGTGAAGTCAACGTGCCCCGGGGTGTCGATAATGTTGATGCGGTGCTCAGGGAACTGCTTGCTCATGCCCTGCCAGAAACAGGTCGTCGCAGCTGAGGTGATGGTAATACCACGCTCCTGCTCCTGCTCCATCCAGTCCATAGTGGCCGCGCCATCATGAACTTCACCTACCTTGTGTGAAAGGCCGGTGTAAAACAATACGCGCTCGGTTGTCGTGGTTTTACCCGCGTCAACGTGAGCGACGATACCGATATTACGGTAACGATTTAATGGAGTCTTGCGTGCCACGGTGATAACTCCCGTTAGTTGGCAATGCGCGAAATGTACAAAAAGGTGTGCTCGAATTTAGGGTTACCGATTGCGAAACAACCAACACCATCCATCCAAGCAACACCTCAAGAACATTCGAGCTTAGAAACGATAGTGAGAGAACGCCTTGTTGGCTTCTGCCATACGGTGTACGTCTTCGCGCTTCTTGACCGCAGAGCCTTTGCCTTCTGCGGCGTCCAGCATTTCACCCGCCAGACGCTGCACCATCGTTTTTTCACCGCGACGACGCGCCGCATCAACCAACCAGCGCATAGCCAGCGCTTGACGACGAGACGGACGAACTTCTACCGGCACCTGATACGTCGCACCGCCGACACGGCGCGATTTCACCTCGACCATCGGCTGGATGGCTTCCAGCGCCTTGTCGAAGATCTCCAGCGGCTCTTCTTTACTGCGCTCGGCAACCTTGTCCAGCGCACCGTAAACGATGCGCTCAGCTACGGACTTCTTACCGCTGAACATCAGGTGGTTCATGAACTTGGCTAGGCGCTCACTTCCGAACTTGGGATCCGGCAGAATCTCGCGCTTCGCTACAACTCTTCTTCTAGGCATGATAAGCCCTCAATTTAAGGATCCTTCAGGTAAACCCAAGACTCGCCCTGTGATACCACAGCACCGCTCGACCTTACTCTTATCAGACCATCATATTCGTGTTGACCGCTTGGCAGCACTGACGCAGCTGACCGACTCGAACCAAAGCAACCGAATTAAGACTTCGGACGCTTGGTACCGTATTTAGAACGACCCTGCTTACGGTTCTGAACACCTGAGGTATCCAGGGCACCGCGAACGGTGTGATAACGCACACCCGGCAAATCCTTCACACGACCGCCGCGAATTAGCACGACAGAGTGTTCTTGCAGGTTGTGGCCTTCACCGCCGATATAAGAAGACACTTCAAAGCCGTTGGTCAGGCGCACACGGCAAACCTTACGCAACGCCGAGTTCGGCTTCTTCGGGGTAGTGGTGTAAACGCGCGTACATACGCCGCGCTTCTGCGGGCAGGCCTGCAGCGCTGGCACGTCACTCTTGGTGACGGGGCGCTTGCGCGGCTTGCGCACTAGCTGATTAATCGTTGCCATAGTCTGTAGCTGACTCCAATGGTTGCCTTACCTTTCCAATGGATGCGGGCGCACCCGCCCCACTGTTAAAGGCTGCGCATTCTAATAGTTTGCCCCAGCCATCGTCAAGTCATGGCGACGGTTTTATCGCCATGACCTAACGCTGGGGCCAACGAGGGTTAGAGCTCTTCGTCGTCAGAATCCAACGCCGTAAGCTGAGCCCCAAGCTCCTGCTCGACTTCCATCGCCGATGGGTTGAGCAGTCGATCAACGTCATCGCGCTTACGACGACGCTCGGCATGGTGGGTAAGACCGGTACCCGCAGGAATCAATCGACCCACCACCACGTTCTCTTTCAGGCCGCGTAGGTAATCACGCTTACCGGTTACCGCCGCTTCGGTCAGTACACGCGTCGTCTCCTGGAAGGAGGCCGCGGAAATAAACGACTCGGTGGCAAGGCTTGCTTTGGTAATACCCAGTAGCTGTCGCTGATACTTGGCCGGGAATTTGCCATCTTTTTCCAAGCGCTCATTCTGCTCCAGCACGCGAACAAGCTCGGCTTGGTCGCCGGTGATAAAGTCAGAATCACCCGAATCGGTAATCTCGACCTTACGCAGCATCTGGCGCACGATGACTTCGATGTGCTTATCGTTGATGCCAACACCCTGTAGGCGATAAACGTCCTGAACTTCAGCGGTGATGTATTTGGCCAAGTCCGCGACACCCAGCAAGCGCAAAATATCGTGCGGGTTGCTCGGCCCATCGGAAATGACTTCGCCTTTCTCGACGGTTTCACCTTCGAAGACGGCAATTTGACGCCACTTCGGAATCAGCATCTCAAACGGATCACCATCTTCCGGCGTGATCGTCAAACGACGCTTCCCTTTGGTTTCTTTACCAAAGCTCAGCACACCGCTGATTTCCGCCAGAATCGAGGATTCTTTCGGCTTACGCGCTTCGAACAGGTCCGCTACACGCGGTAGACCACCGGTAATATCTTTGTTGCCCGAGGCTTCGACCGGAATACGTGCAACCACTTCACCGACACCAATGGTCGCCCCATCATCAACAGAGATGATCGATTTACCCGGCAATAGGTACTGTACCGGCGTATTGGAGCCCGACACCGCGACATACTCGCCGCTGGTGTCTTTCAGCATGATCATCGGACGCTTGTCGCGACCTGCCATCGGGCGTGCCGCGGACTCGATCACCTCAATAGAGGAGAGGCCGGTCATTTCATCAACGCTACGGTGCATGGTGACACCTTCGTCGAGATCAATGAACTGTGCCTGACCCTCAACTTCGGCGACGATCGGGTGGGTGTGCGGATCCCATTTCGCTACCGTCGCACCGGCATCGACCACGTCGCCATCACGCACGGCCAGCTCAGCACCGTAAGGTAGCTTGTAGTACTCACGCTCACGACCATGATCATCGGCCACGGCCAACGCACTAGAGCGCGATACCACGACCAACTTGCCGTCAGCCCGCTCGACGTGCTTGATGTTGTGCAGGCGCACCTTGCCACCGTGCTTGACCTGTACGCTATCCACCGCTGAAGAGCGCGATGCCGCCCCGCCGATATGGAACGTGCGCATGGTCAGCTGGGTGCCCGGCTCACCGATCGACTGCGCGGCAATGACACCGACAGACTCACCGATGTTGACCTGATGGCCTCGCGCCAAGTCACGACCGTAACAGGCTGAGCAGACACCATGTGGGGTATCGCAGGTAATGGTCGAACGCACGATGATCTCATCGACACCCATGGTGTCCAGATCAGCGCACCATTTTTCATCCAGTAGCGTGCCACGCGGAATCAGTACTTCATCCGTGCTCGGGTCGACCACATCGATGGCCACCACGCGACCCAAAACGCGCTGAGACAGCGGCACGATGATATCACCGCCTTCGATGATCGGGTGCAGCGTCAAGCCGTTTTCGGTGCCGCAATCGCTCTCGGTGATCACCAGATCCTGAGCCACGTCGACCAAGCGACGGGTCAGATAACCCGAGTTAGCGGTTTTCAGCGCCGTATCCGCGAGACCTTTACGCGCGCCGTGCGTCGAGATGAAGTACTGCAGTACGTTCAAGCCTTCGCGGAAGTTGGCGACGATCGGCGTCTCAATGATCGAACCGTCCGGCTTGGCCATCAGGCCACGCATGCCAGCGAGCTGGCGGATCTGGGCGGCACTACCACGGGCACCGGAGTCGGCCATGATGAAGACGCTGTTGAACGAATCCTGCTCTACCTCGTTGCCATCACGATCAATCACATTCTCTTTCGAGATACCGGCCATCATGGCCTTGGCGACTTTATCGTTGGCCTTGGACCAGATATCGATGACCTTGTTGTACTTCTCGCCCGCCGTTACCAGGCCTGAGGAGAACTGATCTTCGATCTCTTTCACTTCCGCTTCCGCCGCATCGACGATCTCGGTTTTGGCGTCAGGAATAACGAAGTCATTGACACCAATTGAGGCACCCGACCAGGTTGCCCAGCGGAAACCGGTGTACATTAACTGGTCAGCAAAGATGACAGTCGGTTTGAGCCCGGCGCGGCGATAAACTTCGTTGATCAATCCCGAAATCGCCTTTTTCTTCATCGGCTGATCGATCAAATCAAACGGCACGCCTTCTGGCAGAATGCGGAACAACAGCGCACGGCCGACCGTCGTGTCGTAGAGGCGGCGATGCTCAGTGCGCTCGCCGGTTTCTTCATCGACATCCACTTCATCAAGGCGCACTTTGACTTTGGCGTGCAGGGATACCGCCTGGGTACCAAAGGCGCGTTCGACTTCATCAAGGCCGGAAAAAACCATCCCTTCCCCAGGCGCATTGACCCTTTCCCGGGTCATGTAATAAAGCCCCAGGACAACGTCTTGCGACGGCACGATGATCGGCTCGCCGTTTGCCGGTGACAAGACGTTGTTGGTCGCCATCATCAGCGTGCGCGCTTCTAGCTGGGCTTCCAGCGTCAGCGGTACGTGTACCGCCATCTGGTCACCGTCAAAGTCGGCGTTATAGGCAGCACACACCAGCGGGTGAAGCTGAATCGCTTTACCTTCGATCAACAGCGGCTCAAACGCCTGGATACCCAGACGGTGCAGGGTCGGTGCGCGGTTAAGCAGTACCGGATGTTCGCGGATAACATCGGCGAGGATGTCCCACACTTCCGGTAGTTCGCGCTCGACCATTTTCTTGGCGGCTTTGATCGTTGAGGCGTAGCCCAGCGACTGCAGCTTGGAGTAGATAAACGGCTTGAACAGCTCCAGCGCCATTTTCTTGGGCAGGCCACATTGATGCAGACGCAGGGTCGGACCCACGGTGATGACCGAGCGGCCTGAATAGTCGACACGCTTGCCCAGCAGGTTCTGACGGAAACGCCCCTGCTTACCTTTGATCATATCGGCGAGCGATTTAAGCGGGCGCTTGTTGGAGCCCGTGATCGCGCGACCGCGACGCCCGTTATCCAACAGCGCATCGACCGCCTCCTGAAGCATGCGCTTCTCGTTGCGCACGATAATATCCGGCGCATTGAGGTCTAAAAGACGCTTCAGGCGGTTGTTACGGTTGATCACGCGACGGTAAAGGTCGTTGAGATCCGAGGTCGCGAAGCGACCGCCGTCCAGCGGTACCAACGGACGCAGATCCGGCGGCAACACGGGCAGCACTTCCATGACCATCCACGCCGGCGCATTACCGGAGTTATAGAAGGCTTCAAGTAGCTTCAAGCGCTTGGATAGCTTCTTGATCTTGGTTTCGGAATTAGTCTGCGGAATCTCTTCGCGCAGTTGGTTAATTTCTTCTTCCAGATCGATATCTTTGAGCAGCTCTTGAACGGCTTCGGCACCCATGCGGGCATCGAAGTCATCGCCAAACTCTTCCAGCGCTTCAAAGTACTGCTCATCGTTCAGCAGCTGACCGCGTTCCAGCGTGGTCATGCCGGGGTCGATCACCACGAAGCTTTCAAAGTACAGCACGCGCTCGATATCACGCAGGGTCATATCGAGGAACATGCCGATGCGCGACGGCAGTGATTTCAGAAACCAAATGTGCGCGACCGGCGACGCTAGTTCGATGTGGCCCATGCGTTCACGACGCACGGCCGCCTTAGTCACTTCAACGCCGCACTTCTCGCAGATAATGCCGCGGTGCTTCATGCGCTTGTACTTGCCGCACAGGCACTCGTAGTCCTTTACCGGGCCGAAAATCTTGGCACAGAACAGACCATCCCGCTCCGGCTTGAAGGTACGGTAATTGATCGTCTCGGGCTTCTTCACCTCGCCGAAAGACCAGGAGCGAATCATATCCGGCGATGCCAGGGTAATCTTAATCGCGTCAAACTCTTCGGTCTGAGACTGCGATTTGAGGACTTTCACCAAATCTTTCATTGGACGGCTCCTAGCTCTCTAACTCGATATCGATGCCCAGCGACCGGATTTCCTTCACGAGTACGTTGAAGGATTCCGGCATGCCTGCCTGCATAGTGTGGTCGCCATCCACGATGCTCTTGTACATCTTGGTACGGCCTTCGACGTCGTCCGACTTGACGGTAAGCATCTCTTGCAGCGTGTACGCGGCGCCATAGGCTTCTAGCGCCCACACTTCCATCTCACCGAAGCGCTGACCACCGAACTGCGCCTTACCACCCAGCGGCTGCTGGGTCACCAGCGAGTAAGAGCCGGTAGAACGTGCGTGCATCTTATCGTCTACCAAGTGGTTCAACTTCAGCATGTACATATAGCCAACGGTGACCGGGCGATCAAAGGCATCGCCGCTACGACCATCGTAAAGCGTCATTTGGCCGGAGTCCGGTATATCCGCCAGGCGCAACAAGTGCTTAATTTCATGCTCTTGAGCACCGTCAAACACTGGCGTTGCCATCGGCACACCGCCTTTCAGGTTTTTTGCCAGTGCGATAACTTCGTCATCCGACAGCGAACTAATGTCCTCTACGCGAGTGCCCGGGGTATTGTAAATTTCACCGAGGAAGTCGCGGATTTCCGCCACTTGCTGTTCGCGCGCATCGCGCAACATGGCATTTATCTTGAAGCCTAACCCGCGTGCTGCCATCCCCAGGTGGGTTTCCAACACCTGTCCCACGTTCATACGCGACGGCACACCCAGCGGGTTAAGAACAACGTCAACCGACTCGCCTTGCTCGTCGAACGGCATATCTTCCACCGGCATAATCGCTGAGATTACACCCTTGTTACCGTGGCGCCCGGCCATCTTGTCGCCCGGCTGGATACGGCGCTTAACCGCCATGTAGATCTTGACGATTTTGAGCACGCCCGGGGCGAGGTCATCGCCCTGGGTCAGCTTGCGCTTCTTATCTTCAAAGCGCTCGTCCATCTCTTTACGACGATTTTCCAGCTGCTCGTCCGCCTGAGCCAACAGTTCATTGTAGGTTTCATCCTGCATACGCAGCTTGAACCACTGCTGACGCGGCAGCTCATCCAGGTACTCCTCGTCGAGAACATCACCTTTTTTGAGCTTCGGCCCACCGTTCACAACCTGGCCATCCAGCGTGCGCTTAAGGCGCTCAAAGGTGGCTTCCTCAGCGATACGGTAGGTTTCTTGCAGGTCTTTACGCACTTCATCAAGCTGCATTTGCTCGATAGCAAGCGCGCGCGAGTCTTTTTCCACACCGTCGCGGGTAAAGACCTGAACGTCGATCACCGTTCCTTTCATGCCGGTCGGGGCGCGCAGGGAGGTATCTTTTACGTCCGACGCTTTCTCACCAAAAATGGCACGTAGCAGCTTTTCTTCCGGCGTTAGCTGGGTTTCGCCCTTCGGCGTCACCTTACCCACCAGAATATCGCCTGGGCCGACTTCGGCACCAATGTAGACCACGCCAGCCTCGTCCAGTTTACCCAGGGCGGATTCCCCCACATTGGGGATATCCGAGGTAATCTCTTCCGAACCAAGCTTGGTGTCGCGAGACACACAGGTCAGTTCCTGGATATGGATCGTGGTGAAACGGTCTTCTTGCGCGACACGCTCCGAAAGCAGAATCGAGTCCTCGAAGTTGTAGCCGTTCCAGGGCATAAACGCGATGCGCATGTTCTGACCCAAGGCCAGATCGCCCATATCCACTGACGGGCCGTCAGCGAGAATATCGCCACGCGCCACGTTATCGCCGGGCCGTACGATCGGACGCTGATTCATGCAGGTGTTTTGGTTCGAGCGGGTATACTTGGTCAGGTTGTAGATATCCACCCCGGCTTCACCGCCGATGATTTCATCTTCATGAACCCGGACCACCACACGGCGCGCATCGACCGAGTCGATCACGCCACCGCGATTCGCCACGGCGCAAACACCAGAGTCACGAGCCACGAAGCGCTCCATGCCGGTACCTACCAGCGGCTTGTCCGCACGCAGCGTCGGCACTGCCTGGCGCTGCATGTTAGCCCCCATCAGGGCACGGTTGGCGTCATCGTGCTCCAAGAACGGAATCAGCGCGGCCGCCACTGACACTACCTGGCGTGGCGACACGTCCATCAGCGTGACTTGCTCAGGGCGCATAAACGTGGTTTCACCACGGTGGCGCACCTGTACCAGATCATCGCTTAGCTTGTTGGACTCATCGACCGCGGCCGACGCCTGAGCGATAACGAAGTCACCTTCTTCAATCGCCGACAAGTGCACGATATCGTCAGTCACCTGACCCGCATTGACCTTACGGTACGGCGTTTCCAGGAAGCCGTAGCTGTTGGTATGGCTGTAGGTCGCCAGCGAGTTGATCAGGCCGATGTTCGGACCTTCCGGCGTTTCGATCGGGCACAGACGACCGTAGTGCGTCGCGTGTACGTCGCGCACTTCAAAGCCGGCACGCTCACGGGTCAAACCGCCCGGGCCGAGCGCAGACACACGACGCTTGTGAGTAACCTCGGAAAGCGGGTTGTTCTGGTCCATGAACTGGGAAAGCTGGCTGGAACCGAAGAACTCTTTCACCGCCGCCGCAACAGGCTTGGCGTTGATCAAATCCTGCGGCATCAGGCCTTCGCTTTCGGCCATGGACAGACGTTCTTTCACCGCGCGCTCAACGCGCACGAGACCGACGCGGAACTGGTTTTCCGCCATTTCACCAACACAGCGGATACGACGGTTACCCAGGTGATCGATGTCGTCGACATCACCGAAACCGTTACGGATATTGATCAGCTCACGAAGCACATCGAGGATGTCTTTCTTGTCCAATACTCCAGAACCGGTATCCGACTCATGGCGCAAGCGGCGGTTGAACTTCATCCGGCCGACGTTGGACAAGTCGTAGCGGTCTTCGGTGAAGAACAGGTTGTGGAACAGCGTCTCGGCAGCTTCTTTGGTCGGCGGCTCACCGGGGCGCATCATGCGGTAAATCTCGACCAACGCTTCAAGCGGCGACCCCGTGGTATCGAGCTTTAACGTGTCGGAGATAAACGAACCGCAGTCGAGATCGTTGGTGTAGAGCGTTTCAACGCGCTGGATACCGCCCTGCGCCATGTGCTCTAACACTTCCGGGGTGATCTCCGTGTTACACGGGACGATCAGTTCGCCGGTTTTGGTATCCACCTGATCTTTGGCCAACGTTTTGCCAAACAGGTATTCCATCGGCACGTCCAGACGCTCAAGGCCGGCTTTTTCCAGCTGGCGAATATGCTTCTGGGTGATACGCCGACCTTCTTCCGCAATGACGTTACCGTCGCCGTCCTTGATGTCGAACGTTGCGGTTTCTCCGCGCAGGCGTGAAGGCACGAGTTCCACAGAGAATCCAGACTTCTCAATGTGGAACACGCTGGTCTCGAAGAACTCGTCGAGGATCTCCTCGGTGCTCATGCCTAGAGCGCGCATCAATACCGACGCCGGCAATTTACGACGGCGATCGATACGCACAAAGACGTTGTCTTTGGGATCAAACTCGAAATCGAGCCAAGAGCCGCGGTAAGGAATTACGCGTGCCGAGTAGAGCAGCTTGCCGGAAGAGTGGCTCTTGCCTTTATCGTGGTCGAAGAACACACCCGGCGAGCGGTGCAGCTGAGACACGATAACGCGCTCGGTACCGTTAATCACAAAGGTACCGTTCTCCGTCATCAGGGGAATCTCCCCCATATAGACTTCTTGCTCTTTGATATCTTTGATCGCTTTGTTCGACGAATCGCGATCATAAATAATCAAACGCACCTTGACGCGTAGTGGTGCAGAGTAGGTCACGCCGCGAAGCTGACACTCCTTCACATCAAACGCGGGTGTGCCAAAACGATAACTAACATATTCCAGCGCCGCGTTACCGGAGAAGCTCTCGATCGGGAACACTGACCTGAACGCCGCGTGCAGGCCAATTTCGTGGCGCTCATCGGGCGAACGGTCTTGCTGGAGAAAGTCATAGTAGGAATCAAGCTGGATGGCCAGCAAGTAAGGCACATCCATCACTTGGGGCAGTTTGCCGAAATCCTTGCGGATGCGTTTTTTCTCAGTGTATGAGTAAGCCATCTGTTTTCCCCAGCTTGTTCACCATGGGTGACCGATGTATGGTCATCTTCCCCGCGGGCGTGTCAGACGCAGACAGCAAGCTCCTGGATGGGCAGCTCGCCGTCAAAATTCTTTGATCTGTTTCAACAGAAAAAGGCCGGCAGCGGGAATTGCCCGCCGCCAGCCGTGGAAGCTTACGCAGCGCGTAAAGCCATCGGCACAAGAATTACTTGAGCTCGACGCTTGCGCCTGCTTCTTCCAACTTTGTCTTCGCTGCTTCAGCGTCTTCCTTGGACATTGCTTCTTTGATGGTCGCCGGAGCGCCGTCAACGGCACCCTTAGCTTCCTTCAGGCCAAGGCCGGTGATTTCACGAACCGCTTTGATGACGTTAACTTTCTTGTCACCAGCGCCTGTGAGCACCAGGTCAAATTCAGTCTGCTCTTCTTCAACAGCAGCTTCGCCACCACCCGGGCCAGCGACAACGGCTGCGGCGGCAGAAACACCGAATTTTTCTTCCATCGCTTCGATCAGCTCGACAACTTCCATCACGGTCATGTCGGAGACGGCGTTGATAATATCGTCTTTGGTCAGTGCCATTGTTTCATTCCTAACTTTGCGGGAGTCTCGGTCGCCCGAGGACTCAGGATTCATTGCTCGTATTAGGCAGTATCATACTGCCAACAAGTGAAGGGGCTTATGCCGCTTCGTCTTGCTTCTGGTCGCGCAGTGCGGCCAGAGTACGAACCAGCTTGCCAGCAGAGGCTTCTTTCATGACCGACATCAGCTTAGCAATTGCCTCGTCGTAAGTCGGCAGCGTTGCCAGACGGTCGATGTCAGCAGCCGGAATCAGCTCACCTTCGTAGGCCAGCGCTTTTACTTCGAAGTTCTGATCTTGCTTCGCGAACTCTTTGAACAACCGCGCGGCAGCGCCCGGGTTTTCGTTAGAGAAGGCCAGCAGAGTAGGACCAACAAAGCTTTCGTTCAGGCACTCCCACTTCGTGCCCTCCAAAGCGCGGCGAGCCAACGTGTTACGAACAACACGCAACTCTACACCATTCTCACGTGCCTGCTTGCGCAGATCGGTCATTTTGCTGACCGCTACACCGCGAGAATCGGCAACTACGACGGAGAGAGCGTCTTTAGCCGCTTCACTGACCTGGGCAACAATCGCTTTCTTGCCTTCAAGTGCTAGTGGCACAGTGATCACTCCTTCGTGCCGAAACCTAAAGTCAGGTCCCGGTGGTTACCATCTCTTCTCGGCCGATAACTGCTACCAAGAAGCCTAGGGGATGGTGCTCACCAGAAAGCTAGACATTCAACCAACTGGCGGCAACACCATCTGCGCAGGCGTTTTATCATTAAGCCGGGCTTATTGGCTCGGCACCTGCGGTCTTTGACGGTGCCCCGCCCTGACATTTCATCCGCGCGGGGACCGCAAAGTTCTTGCTCTGTATAGACGCACCCACAAAGCGATTACGCCTTTTTTCGATCACGCCTTAAATGTAAGCCGTATGATCGACAGTCAGACCTGGCCCCATCGTGGTGGACAGCGTCATTTTCTTAAAGTAGATACCTTTTGAAGTGCTTGGCTTGAGCCTTTTCAGGTCAGCAACGAGCGCATCAAGGTTACCTCTAATAGCGTCGGCATCGAAATCCACCTTACCCACAGTAGTATGGATAATGCCGTTTTTGTCTGTGCGGAAACGCACCTGACCGGCTTTGGCGTTTTTCACGGCAGTCGCTACGTCCGGCGTGACGGTACCCACTTTCGGGTTCGGCATCAGACCGCGTGGACCCAGAATCTGGCCCAGCTGACCCACGACGCGCATGGCATCAGGCGAGGCAACGACGACGTCAAAATCCATCACGCCTTTCTTGACCTGCTCAGCCAAATCTTCCATGCCGACGATATCAGCACCGGCTTCTTTCGCCGCATCGGCATTTGCGCCCTGGGTGAAAACCGCCACACGAACGTCTTTACCAGTGCCGTTCGGCATGACGGTAGCGCCACGCACGACTTGGTCTGATTTACGCGGATCAACACCAAGATTGATCGCCACATCAACAGACTCTTTAAACTTAACCGTTGACAGCTCGGACAGCAGCGCTACGGCATCTTCAACCGTGTAGGCTTTGTTCGGGTCGATTTTTGCGCGAATTTCCTGAGCGCGTTTAGACAGTTTAGCCATGATCAGAGACCCTCCACGTTTAAGCCCATGCTCCGCGCGCTACCGGCAATGGTACGCACAGCGGCATCGAGATCAGCAGCCGTCAGATCCGGCTCTTTAGTCTGGGCGATCTCTTCGAGCTGTTCACGGGTTACCGTGCCCACCTTCTTCTTGTTCGGCTCACCAGAACCGGACTTGATGCCCGCTGCTTTTTTCAGCAGCACGGCGGCCGGCGGCGTCTTGGTGACGAAGGTGAAGCTGCGATCCGAATAAACGGTGATCACAACCGGCGTCGGCAAGCCAGGCTCAATATCTTGAGTCTCAGCGTTGAACGTCTTACAGAATTCCATGATGTTCACGCCGTGCTGACCCAACGCAGGGCCAACGGGCGGACTTGGATTGGCTTTACCTGCAGCAACCTGCAGCTTGATGTAAGCCTGTACTTTCTTGGCCATGTTTTACTCCAATTGGGTGATAACGCCTTGCGGCTCCCCGGTGACAACCAGCCGGCACATAGCCGACTCGCGAAATACGATTAACGACGACTTTTAACGACTACTCTTTCTCAACCTGAGCGAATTCAAGCTCGACAGGCGTTGCACGACCAAAGATCAGCACGCTCACCTGAAGGCGACTCTTCTCATAGTTAACTTCTTCAACGACACCGTTAAAGTCAGCAAACGGACCATCAACCACTCGAACGGACTGACCCGGCTCGAAAACGGTCTTCGGTCGCGGCTTATCGGTGCCATCTTTCACCCGGCGCAGAATGGCTTCTGCCTCACGAGTCGTGATCGGCGCGGGCTTTTCTTTCGTACCACCTATAAAGCCCATGACACGCGGCGTTTCATTGACCAAGTGCCATGTATCGTCGGCCATTTCCATCTCGACTAACACGTAGCCGGGATAGAACTTGCGCTCACTCTTGCGGCGCTTGCCGTCACGCATCTCAACCACTTCTTCGGTCGGCACAAGAATCTCGCCAAAGCGATCTTCTTTACCATAAAGCTTCACGCGCTCGAGCAACGAACGCATGACATGCTTTTCAAAACCGGAGTAGGCGTGTACGACGTACCAACGCTTGGACATGAAAACTCCTAACCAATGACGCCGGACATCGCCCAGCTGAGAAGCGTGTCAATCAACCACAACGCCAAACCAACAATAAAAACAGCCGCCAGCACAATCGCCGTGGTCTGCACAGTCTCGGGACGTGTCGGCCAGACGACGCGCTGAATCTCTTTCTTGGCTTCTTGCGCCAAGATAACCAGATTGCGCCCTTTTGTAGTGACCAAGGCAATCGCGCCGGCAACAATGCACAGCACGACCACGCCTAACACGCGATACAAAAGAGCCAAATCGGCAAAATAGGTGTTACCAACAATAGCAACAACCAATAGCGCTACGACCGCTGCCCACTTGAGCCCGTCATGGCGCGACTGTTGTACTTCAGCGCCATGCTTTACAGGACTAGGCTTCATAAAACGAGACTCCTCAGGGTGCAGCGAACGATAAAGGAATTCTTAGAGGGCACACCAACCTGGGGAAGGCTGGCAGGCCAGGAGGGAATCGAACCCCCAACCTGCGGTTTTGGAGACCGCTGCTCTGCCAATTGAGCTACTGGCCTGTATCGTGCTTACGCTGCCTTTAGCATTAATTTGCTCTGCTCTACGCAACAGCGGGCGCCATGGTAGCAACAACACCTCTACTTGACAACCCTTTCCTACTTTTAGACGTTAAACCACTTCAGCCAAAAAGCAGAGACAAAAAAAGCGAGCTACGCTCGCCTTTATCGCAATGTGGAGCTCATGGACGGATTTGAACCGTCGACCTCACCCTTACCAAGGGTGTGCTCTACCCCTGAGCTACATGAGCAACTTACCATACAGCCTTGTTACACAAACTTGATTGGAGCGGGCAGCGGGGATCGAACCCGCATCATCAGCTTGGAAGGCTGAGGTTCTACCATTGAACTATGCCCGCTGAACCATGGCTGCAAAATATGCCCGCAGAGCTTTTCAAAACCAGACCCGTTACCCGCTCAGCAATTTACGGCTGCCAATCAATAAATCTGGTGGAGGGGGAAGGATTCGAACCTTCGAAGCTTTCGCGGCAGATTTACAGTCTGCTCCCTTTGGCCACTCGGGAACCCCTCCGTCTGTGGCGGCACATTATGCCAGCCTCCAAAACAGTGTCAAGCGAAGATTGAATTTACATTAAGCAATTAAATCATCAACTTGCCGCACAGGACGCGCCTGCACTTCTGCCTTGGAACGCGCTGCATTCTGTCAAAGCAGCATAGAGAATGCAAGCCCTGCCCGAATTTTTTCTAGCGATACCGGTTCGGGCACATTCGGCGCGCCCGACATTTTCCCGGCACGCTCGGCAAGGGTTAATGGAAAACACGCCTCTAAACCACCGTAGACCATATCGGGCCATACCGCGTGCGGCACCTGCACGCCTCGGGATACAACTCGCGCATCGCCACCGGTTAGCAACATAGGTAGCGCCACGCCTTGCTGGTCGCACACTTCGCTGTAGATACGGTTGATGGCACTCACCGCCGCCATGTAAATACCGTGGTTCACCGCCTCGACGGTCCGCCTCCCCGGCTCCAAAAGCTCTTCGGCCTCGCTTTCAGGGTCAATGGCCACGTTGCGAGTGCCTAGCTTTAGGCTCTCCTTCATCAAACGCAAGCCGGGGATAATGTAGCCGCCCAGATGACTGCCGCCGGGAAGGACAAAATCCACGGTGATCGCACTACCGCAATCCACCGCACAGCAACCGCCGGCTAATTGATATCCAGCCAGAGCCCCCATCCAGCGATCGACTCCCAGACGCCCTGGCTCGACATAGCCGTTAACTACGCCGAGCGCTTCCCGCGTTGAACGCGCCACGTAGACATGGGGCACTCGGTGTCGCAATAAATTAACCGTTTCATCGAGCACCGCTGCCCGCGCGACACTGGAAATACGCACCGACTCCACCACATCCAAGTCGGGAATATCCGCCCCAGGTCGCCACTCTTCACGCGTCCATACCGCCCCTCGTGAGCGGATCTCACTACTTTGCGCCTCTTTGAGCCGCCATTTAGACAACGTGTTGCCAATATCCAGGTCCAGAATCATAAGCGCCCGCGTATGCTGATCTCACCACCGACAAGACGCCGAGACGGTCCTGCTGCTTCAGTTATCCAGAGGTTACCGCTAGCATCCACTTCACCGGCCGTCGCCTCGTGCTTTTTCTCGCCCTGAAACACATAGATCGGCTGATCAGCAAAGGCATGGCGTTGATTCCATGCTGCCTGCCAAGCGCTAAAGCCGCGCGACTCAAAGGTCGCGAGCATATCCAAAAGCCCGGCCACCATATCGGCCGCTAGCCGATTACGCGAAATATGCGGGCAGACATCCGCTAGGGCGGCGACCGGCTGATCGATGGCTTCGCGTAGCGCGTCGGGCAGCCAGAGATTCATGCCTATACCGATCACCGCTTCACAGGGGCCGGCCGCATCGCCGGTGACTTCCACCAAAATACCGGCTAGCTTAGCCAGTTGTTCGTCGCGATTTGTCAGCAGCACATCGTTGGGCCACTTAAGTGCAGGCGCCGCCCCATGCTGCTCTAACACTTGCGCCACGACCACCCCGACGGCAAGGCTTAACCCTTCAAGCGCTACCACACCACTTTCAAAGCGCCAGCCGACGGAAAGCATCAAACTCTGCCCCCAAGGCGTCGTCCAGGTTCGCCCACGACGGCCGCGACCTGCCGTTTGCAGTTCTACCAAGCACACCTCGCCGTGACCGGCACCCTGCTGAAAGCGCTCGCGCAGATACGCATTGCTTGAGGGCAGCTGATCTTCGACGAACAGTCGCGATAAATGGTGCCGGGCACTTGCCGGCAGATGCGCCACCACGTTCGCGCCGTCTAGCGGCTCTAACCGCTGCGACAGACGGTAACCGCGGCCTTTGACCGCCTCCACCTCAACGCCTAGCGCCTCTAGTTTTTTCAGCTGCTTCCATACGGCCGCGCGGGAGATACCCAGCGCCTCACCCAACTGCTCGCCGGAGTGGACATCGCCATCGCTTAATAAACGCATCAGATTGCCGATGGTCATAGTCTGCCCCACCTGGGAAAAGCCACATCTTACCGGAAGCATTCACGGCGCGAAAACAAACCTGCACCAGAATCAAGACAACACTGGCAGTCGACCGCCCCCAGCCCTTATAATGCTGCCCTATTTTTTTAGCAGGATCGCTTCGTGATCGAGAATCTTCGCAACATTGCCATTATCGCCCACGTTGACCACGGTAAAACCACCTTGGTCGACAAATTGTTAAGCCAGTCTGGAACGCTCGACCGCAAGGCCGAAGGCCAAGAGCGGATTATGGACTCCAACGACCAGGAGAAAGAGCGTGGAATCACGATCCTGGCCAAGAACACGGCGATCAAGTGGCAAGACCCTAAAGGCACTGACTACCACATCAATATCGTGGATACGCCGGGACACGCCGATTTCGGTGGCGAAGTCGAACGCGTGATGTCCATGGTGGACTCGGTATTGCTGCTCGTTGACGCCGTTGACGGCCCGATGCCGCAGACTCGCTTTGTGACACAAAAAGCGTTTGACCGTGGCTTGAAGCCGATTGTGGTGGTCAACAAAATCGACCGCCCCGGCGCACGCCCGGACTGGGTTATCGACCAAATCTTTGACCTGTTTGATAACCTCGGCGCGTCTGATGAGCAGCTGGATTTCCCGATCATTTATTGCTCAGCGCTCAACGGCATCGCTGGCCCCGATCCCGACGAACTGGCTGATGACATGTCCCCCATGTTTCAGTCGATCGTCGATATCGTTAACGCGCCCAAGGTCGAGAGCGACGGTCCTTTCCAGATGCAAATCTCGGCGCTGGACTACAACAGCTACGTAGGTGTTATCGGCCTAGGTCGCATTTCCCGTGGCAGCGTGAAACCTAATCAGCAAATCGCCGTGGTATCCAAAGAAGGTCATACCCGTAAAGGCAAAATTGGCCAGGTCATGACCCACATGGGCTTAGATCGGGTCCAAACCGACGAAGCCACCGCGGGCGATATCATCTGCATCACCGGCATCGAAGACCTAGCGATTTCCGATACGCTGTGCGACCCCTCTGCGGTTGAAGCCCTACCGCCGCTGACCGTTGACGAACCCACCGTATCGATGACGTTCCAAGTCAACGACTCGCCGTTTGCCGGTAAAGAAGGCAAGTTCGTTACCAGCCGGAACATTCGAGACCGCCTGGAACAAGAGCTGATTCACAACGTGGCATTGCGGGTTGAGCAGGGCGAAACGCCGGAGAAATTTACCGTTTCCGGACGCGGCGAGCTGCATCTGTCAGTCTTGATCGAGTCCATGCGTCGTGAAGGCTTTGAGTTGGCGGTGGGCCGCCCCGAAGTGATCATTAGAGAAATCGACGGCGAGAAGCAGGAACCCTACGAAGAAGTCATTATCGACTGTGAGGAGCAGCACCAAGGCGCCATCATGGAAGAGCTTGGCTATCGCAAGGGCGAGATGACCAACATGAACCCCGATGGCAAGGGCCGCGTTCGTTTGGACTTCATCATCCCGGCGCGCGGCTTGATTGGTTTCCGCGGGCAGTTCCTCACCCTGACGTCGGGTACCGGCATTTTGACCAGCCGCTTTGACCACTACGGCCCGCTGAAGCCTGAGGCCTCTATCGAGCGCCGTAACGGCGTCTTGGTATCGATGGTCGACGGCAAGGCATTGGCGTACGCCCTTTTCGCGCTTCAGGAACGCGGCAAGCTGATCATTGATCACGCTACCGAGGTCTACGAAGGCATGCTGATCGGCATTAACAACCGTGCCAACGACATGGTGGTTAACCCGACCAAGGGTAAAAAGCTGGATAACATGCGCTCGACGGGTAACGATGAAAACATCGTACTGACGCCGCCGATTAACTTTACGCTGGAACAGGCTATCGAGTTCCTGGATTCAGACGAGTTAGTCGAAGTGACGCCGAGCCATATCCGCCTACGCAAGAAGTTGCTCAAAGAAAACGAGCGCAAGCGCTCCAACAAAAAGTAAGCGCTTTTGTAATGCTGCGTAAATACCGCAGCACAAACGGCGCCAAGAAGAAGCCCGCTTAATGCGGGCTTTTTTTATGAGCAGGTGATTTTCTCCCGATGATACTCCCGCGGCCATTTGCCAAGCCCTGCCTCTAAACGCAGCCTAAACGCAAAACAGCTAGAAAGCCGCGCGCGAGTCACGCAAAGTAGCGTGCAATACGGGTGTTTTAATTGCTGCTTGGTAAGCACTCATCCACCGAACCAACACGGATATTCCTTACATGAGCGGTCACAACGTCTGGACACACAAGGGGACTTTTTTACTCGCGGCGGTTGGTTCTGCCGTGGGCCTGGGCAACCTTTGGCGCTTCCCTTACCTTACCGGCGAAAACGGCGGCGGTGCCTTTATCCTGGTTTACGCCCTGACGATTTTTGCCGTGGGCATCCCGATTTTAATCGCGGAAATCATGCTCGGCCGCACGAGCCGTCAAAGCCCGATCATGGGCATGCGCCATCTAACCAAAACCCACCAAACGTCGCGGGCGTGGGAAACCATTGGCTGGCTCGGGGCCGCCTCAGCGTTTCTTATTTTGAGTTTTTACTCGGTGGTCGCCGGCTGGTCGCTGCACTACACCTGGCAGATGCTCAGCGGCTCGCTCGCTGGCGCCGATGCCGAGACCATCAATGCAGGGTTTAGTCACCTGCTAGCTTCGCCCGGGCTGATGACGCTCTACCACACCCTGTTTATCGCGCTGTCCGCGCTCATTGTCGGCATGGGGATTCACAAGGGCATTGAGGCGGGCCTACGCATCATTATGCCGGCGCTTTTTGTCATTTTGCTGGTGGTGTTGGGCTATAGCGTTGTCAATGGCGATATCGGCGCGGCGGCGCGCTTCTTATTTACCTTTAATATTGCCGATTTGAGCCTAGAAGGCTGGCTGCAGGCCATGGGGCAATCCTTCTTTACCTTGAGCCTGGGTATGGGCGCGATCATGGCCTACGGCGCTTACATGTCGAGCGATGCCTCACTAACCCGCACGGCGCTGTCGGTGGCATTCGTGGATACCGCCGTTGCCTTGGTGGCAGGGCTTGCCATTTTCGCGCTGGTTTTTGGCGCGGGGCTTGAGACCGGCCAAGGGCCGGGGTTGATGTTCGTCACCCTACCCATGGCGTTTGCCGAGATGCCTTTTGGCGCCCTGGTAGGCGGCGTGTTTTTTATCTTGGTACTGGGTGCCGCACTAAGCTCGTCTATTTCGTTGATCGAGCCGGTGGCCGCCTTTCTGGTCGAGCGCTTTGATCTCACCCGCCCGCAGGCCGTCACCATCATGGTCATTGCCAGCTGGGCGCTGGGGCTTCTTACCGTGGTGAGCTTTAATGTGTGGGCGGAAGGCACGATTTTCCACGCGCTCTTTGGCCGCAGCGCCTTTGAGTTTATTGAGCTTTTGACCAATATCTTTATGCCGCTCGGTGGGTTATTGATTGCGTTGTTCGCCGGCTGGGCGTTGACCCAAACCGAAGTGGCCAAAGAACTCGGCGGGCACGATACCTGGTTCCGCGTCTGGCGTTTTCTCGTGCGCTTTATCGCGCCGGCAGCCGTGGCGTTTGTGTTCCTACGCACTCTGCCGCAAGTGGAAGGCTATTGGATCCCGGCGATTGGCGCTGTCGTTATCGTGGGCGCCTTTGCCGCCGGGCGCACCTTTATGGCCAATACCGCGCGCACATAATTCTTATTCATACCAACGAGGTCGTATCATGACACCCATTATCGAGGTGCAGCAGGTTAACAAAGCGTTTGGCGGCCTGCGGGTGATCAATGACTGCTCGATACAGGTCGCAAAGGGCTCCATCACCGGCATGATTGGCCCTAACGGCGCGGGTAAATCGACTCTGTTTAACCTAATTGCCGGTGCGCTAACGCCCGATAGCGGCCACGTTCTGCTCGAAGGCGAAGACATCACTGCGCTCAGCCCTGACGCGCGTTTTCATAAGGGCCTGTTGCGCACCTTCCAGATCGCCCATGAATTCAGCCACATGAGCGCGCTGGAAAACCTGATGATGGTGCCCCCCGAGCAGCCCGGTGAAAGCCTGTTTAACACCTGGTTTAAACCCGGACAGGTGCGCGAGCACGATGCCGAGGTGCGCCGCCGGGCGCTAGAAGTCATCGACTTCATCGGCCTCTATCACGTTCGCAACGAGCTTGCCGGCAACCTATCCGGCGGTCAGAAAAAGCTTCTTGAACTTGGCCGCACCATGATGACCGATGCCAAGGTTGTGCTGCTCGACGAGATCGCCGCTGGCGTTAACCGTACGCTTTTGGGCGACTTAATCGGCAATATCGAGCGCCTAAACCAGGAGATGGGCTATACCTTTTTGGTCATCGAGCACGATATGGACATGATCGCGCAGCTATGCGATCCAGTCATCGTGCTGGCCCAAGGCAGCGTGATGATGGAGGGCCACATTGATGACGTTCAGAATAATCCCGAGGTGATAGAAGCATACTTCGGCGGCAGCGCTGCTTAACGCCAACAAACCATTCTGAGATACCACTTTGAGACACCACGACCATGCCTTTACTTGAAGCACGCGACGTGCACGGCGGTTACGGCAGCATGAACATCCTCAACGGCGTCAACATGACGCTGGAAGCCGATGAAGTGGGGGTAATCGTTGGCCCCAACGGCGCCGGTAAGTCGACCATGCTGAAAGCCATATTTGGCCAGTTGCACGTCAACCAGGGCGAGATTCTGTTGTTGGGCGAGCCAATTCATAACCTTCCGCCTAACAAACTGGTACAGCGCGGGATGGGGTTTATTCCCCAAGAGAAAAACATCTTCCCCAGCCTCTCTGTGCAGGAGAACCTGGAGATGGGGGCGTTTCTCAAGCCGCACAACGTCAAGCGGATGCTTGCCCAAGTGTATGACTTCTTCCCGCCACTTTATGACAAGCGCCGCCAGCCCGCCGGCGAGCTCTCCGGTGGCCAGCGGCAGATGGTCGCTATGGGCCGGGCACTGATGGCCGAGCCAAGCCTTCTGCTGCTCGACGAGCCGACTGCCGGGCTCTCCCCCCTTTACATGAACGATATTTTCGACCGGGTGAAAGAGATCAATGCTGCCGGGGTGGGCATTTTGATGGTCGAACAGAACGCCAAGCAGGCGCTGGCGATTGCCGATAAGGGCTTTGTCCTCGCCGCCGGTCAAAACCGCTTTACCGATACCGGGGAGGCCTTACTGGCCGATCCTGAGGTAGCGAGAAGCTTTTTGGGCGGCTAGCCCGAGGGAGAAACGCGTGAACGAACTGGTTTTCTTTATCAATAACGTGGTGATCGCCGGCAGCGTGTCCGGCGCTATCTACGCCATCGGGGCGGTGGGCGTGACACTGATCTTCAGCATTATGCGCTTCGCCCACTTTGCACATGCCGATGTGATGACATTCGGCGCTTTGATGGTGCTGCTGCTCTCCACGGCGTTTCCTGCCGCCGGGGCCAGCATCGGCATACCCACCGCGCTTATCATGCTGCCGCTGGCAATGGTGCTTACCGCCGGCCTCGCCGTTGGTATCGATAAGGTGTTTTATAAGCCGCTACGCGCCCATGGCGTCAAACCGATTGTCATGGTCATCGGCTCTCTTGGCGTGACGCTGATTCTGCAGGGCTTGATTCGCCTATTCGCGGGCACTAGCGGGCAAAGCCTGTATGTCGATGACCGCAAAGAAATATTTCGCTTGGCGCTGCCATTTGATGGCGTGCGTGTACCGGTGGTGATCACCGAGCCGCAACTCTACCTGTTCGTTATTACCCTGGTGGCCGTGATTGCCCTACACCTGTTCTTAAACCGCTCGCGGCTGGGCAAAGCCATGCGGGCCATGTCGGATAACCCCGAACTCGCTCAAGCGTCAGGCATCAACACCAATCTAATCGTCGCCGTTACTTGGGTCATAGCCGGAGGGCTCGCGGCCATTGCCGGTACGCTGCTCTCACTGGATGTCACCTTCAAACCGGATTTGAGCTTCTTTCTGCTGCTGCCCATTTTCGCCGCGGCGATTGTCGGCGGAGTCGGCCACCCTTATGGGGCCATTGCCGGCGGTTTCGTGGTGGGGTTTGCCGAATCGCTGGCGGTATTCAACTGGAATATTCTCCTGCGCCCCTTCCGCGATAGCTTCCCTGCGTGGCTGGAGCTGCCTACCGACCTCGCGTTCGTCAGCACCGAGTACAAAATTGTGGTGCCGTTTTTTATTCTTGTCGCTATTTTGATATGGCGCCCCACCGGGTTGTTCAAAGGTAAGGTGATCTGATGAGCACACAGCCGAAACGAGAAGATCTGGTCGCCGCACCCTCGCGTTTCCCGCTACGCGAAGTGTTGCTCTTTGTCGCGCTGCTGCTCGCCGTACTGGGTGTCTATGCGGCCATGGGCGCGGCCTACAGTACACGGATGCTGGTCGAAGCGGCCTGCTACGCCATTTTAGCCCTGGGCTTAACCATTCAATGGGGCTATGGCGGGCAGTTCAACGCCGGCGTGATGGGCTTTGTGGCCTTAGGCGGCTTCTGCGCCATGCTCTTTAGCGTACCGGTCAACGATGATTTCTGGGGGACTGAGCTGCCCGGCGAGCTCGGACGCGTGCTGCTTTATGCCGTTGCCGCCACGCTGGTGGTGATAGGCGTCACGCGGTTAGACCGCTTAGGTGTTCCAAAGACACTGCGCACGGTGATCGCCGTGGCGGTGGGGCTAATCCTCTATCTCGTCGTAATCAGCTTGCTGCGTGACGTTACCGGCGAGATTGAATCACGCGCCGGCTTTATCGGTGGGTTTGGCTTACCCGTATGGGTCGGCTGGATCGTCGGCGGGGCGCTCGCTGGGGGTGTGGGCTATTTCATCGGCCATATTTGTTTGGGGCTTCGCAGCGACTATCTCGCCATTGCCACCTTGGGCATTGCTGAGATCATCAAAGCGTTTTTGAAAAACTCTGACTGGCTGACCCGCGGCACCGCCACCGTATCACCACTGCCGTGGCCAACTCCCGGCCCCTCTGAGGTTGGGTTTACACTCGCGCGTGCGCTGTACTTGTCGGTGACTGCGGTGGTGATTGCCGTGCTCTTCTTTTTGCTTCACCGTGCCTATCACGCGCCGTGGGGGCGTATGATCCGCGCCATCCGTGATAACGAAGTCGCCGCAGCGGCCATGGGGAAAGATATCAACCGGCGACGCCTGGAAATCTTCGTCCTCGGCTGTATTTTGATGGGCCTCGGCGGCGGCATGCTGACATCGTTCAACAGCTTGTTTGACCCTAACGGCTATCTGCCCCTCAACCACACCTTTCTGGTGCTCGTCATGGTGATCCTCGGCGGACCGGGCAACAACCTGGGGACAATTTTCGGCGCGGTGGCCGTGTACATCATCTGGATCATGTCGGAGCCACTGGCGCTTTGGTTGATGCAGCTGGCCGTCGCGTTCGGTGAAGGCGCCTTCGGCTGGGATGCCCCTGGCAACATGGATAGCCGAGCCCTGCAGGCACGGGTATTGGTGATTGGTGTGCTGATTACCGCAGTGTTGCGCTTCGCGCCCAAAGGGTTACTACCGGAAAAGATACGCCACCACGATTGAACCTCTTAGCCCCGCCTTGGCTATCAGCCACCATCGACAACGGCGGCACGTAAAAAA
>JBNJFC010000010.1:0-27058 GCA_051746485.1 Pseudomonadota bacterium | reverse complement strand
ATGTATCAGCCGTTCTATGACCTCGACCACCGCGTTCCCTTCGCAAGCGCCAACCTGTGGCCAGTGCGTATACGCCACGGTCATGAGATCGCGCTCCAAGCGCCGGTACAGGGCCAACGTATCTGCCAAGGCAGCCTGTTGATCGGCACTGGTGACCTGCAGTGTCAGGGTGTCGGAACGGATAATCGGTATACGAAAACTATATATCCAGCCAGTATTGAAAACAAGCAAGGCTGACGATTCATCCAAAGAATTAATGGCAGAATGCGGCAGAGTTTTGTTCAAGTTGGATAAAAAAGTGCCGAGTATATAGATGCAACGCAGTCGTAATGGTACTTTTTCATCGGCGCCGGTATTAAAGCGTTGCGCGTTTATTCGCTGCCGAAAGGCTTTTCTGGCGACAAAAGAATAGCAAGGAAACTGCCTGTGCTTATTCCTCTTGGGTATTTAGTAGTTCTACTTTCCGTATTTGGCGGCTACGTTTTGGCGGGCGGAAGCTTGGGGCCGCTTTTTCAGCCATTGGAGCTTTTAATGATTGGTGGCGCTGGTGTCGGGGCGTTCATCGCGGCCAACAATGGGAAAGCATTAAAAGCCACTTTCAAAATCTTCCCCAAGCTAAAGCGCACGAAAAAATACAACAAAGCCATGTACATGGAGCTCATGGCGCTGCAGTTTAAGCTGCTGTCTAAAATTCGACGCGAAGGGATGCTCGGGATCGAGCGGGATATTGATAATCCTCAAGAGAGTCCGCTGTTCCAAGAGCACCCGACGCTGCTAAACGACCCTCATATCATGGATTTTATCACTGATTATCTGCGCTTGATGGTGAGCGGCGGCATGGAGCCAATGGAGATTGACGAACTCATGCTGCATGAGATTGAGGCGTTTGAGCAGGAGTCACACATTCCCATTGACGCTATCGCCAAAGTGGGCGATGCCATGCCTGCATTTGGCATTGTCGCGGCAGTGATGGGGGTGGTGAAAGCGCTGACGTATGCCGATGCTGGTCCCGAACAAATGGGTGTCATGATTGCCCATGCGCTGGTGGGGACGTTTTTGGGTATCTTGCTTGGTTATGGCTTCGTGAACCCCGTCGCGAGCCATTTGGAACGCCAAGCCAAGGAAGCGGAAAAAATGCTGCAGTGCATCCGTGTGACGCTGCTGGCGAGCTTGCATGGTTATGCCCCCCAGATTGCCGTTGAGTTTGGCCGTAAAGCTTTGTTTACCGCCGAGCGCCCAAGCTTCACGGAGCTGGAAGATTACGTGCGCGATGCTAAAAAGGCAGGCAGTGCATGAGTCAAGGCGGGGACCGGCGCCCGATTGTTATTCGGCGCAAAAAAGTGGTACATGCTCATCATGGCGGGTCATGGAAAATCGCGCTGGCAGACTTCATGACTGCGCTCATGGCGCTTTTTTTAGTGATGTGGATCTTGTCCACCGCCAACGAAGAGCAACGTCAGGGCGTTTCTGAGTACTTCAGTATGCCGCTAACCACTGCGATCATGGGAGGTGATCGTTCTGGCAGTACCAGTGCCATTCCCGGCGGAGGACCCGATCCCGCTCATACCGATGGTGAGCGCGCCCGTATCGATACCCTTCAGCACACCCGCCCCAGCATGCAGGAGCGGCGCTTTTTCCGCGACGTACAAGAGCGCATCGAGCAAGCCATCGCCCTAGACCCTGAGCTTAACCAGCTGCGCAACCAGATGCGCTTTGATTTAACCCGTGAGGGGCTGCGTATTCAGCTGCTCGATACCGAACAGCGCCCTATGTTTGAGCTAGGTAGGGATCAGGTTGCGCCCTATATGCGCGATCTTTTGCGCACGATGGCCCCTTTGTTAAACGATTTGCCCAATGAACTGAGCATCAGTGGCCATACGGATAGTATTCCGTATGGTGGCGGTTATCGCGGTTACAGCAATTGGGAACTGTCCAGTGACCGGGCCAACGCCTCACGACGTGAGCTTATTGCCGGCGGACTTGATCCGGGTCAATTGCTGCGGGTTTCAGGCTTTGCTGACCGGGTTACCCTACCGGACACTGAACCGGATGACCCGGTCAACCGTCGCATTGAACTCGTGGTACTGCTGCCGGAGATTGCCGACGCCATCCGTAACCCGAGCGTGATGTCGGATATGCCGTCGCCGATTCCCCTGCCGGTTCCCGGTTTAGATGTGGACGCAGGCACAGACGTGGACGCTCTGAATGACAACTTTTCACAGCCGCCAGAGACCGCAGAGTAGCTGGTTGTTGACATAAAAATACGACGTACAAGGTGGGATGGTGCATGGATATCACGGATTTTTTTGACACCTTTTTTGAAGAAGCCGAAGAGTTGCTTGCGGATATGGAGCAGCACTTGCTGGAACTGGATGTCGAAGATCCGGACAGCGAACAGCTAAACGCCATTTTCCGCGCCGCCCACTCGATCAAAGGGGGGGCAGGCACGTTCGGCTTTACGGCGTTGCAAAAAACAACGCACATTTTTGAGAACCTGCTCGACCACGCACGCAAAGGCGAACTTGCGCTGCGGGCCGACCTCGTTGATACGTTTTTAGAGGCAAAAGACATCATGCACGACCAACTTAATGCCTACCGTAGCGAGGAAGAGCCCGATCAGGAGGTGTTTGAGCGTATTTGCCAAACGCTTCAACAGATTGCGATAGAAGAAATTGGTAAAGGGCTGGAAGCGGCAGAAGGCGCCCCGATTGCCAATGCCACCACTTCTTCGTCGAGTGACACCAAGTCAGCGCCTGCCGAGGAGTCATCGGACGGTGCAAGCGACGAGACTCCAGCGGCTTCTGGCGATATGCTTAAAGTTGCCTTGCTCAACGTCGGGGAAAAAGATCGCACCCTGCTGGTAGAAGAGCTTGAGCAGTTAGGCGATGTGCAGTCTCACTCAGGAGATGAGGCGCGCTACGAAATACTTCTCCAAGGCAACACCAGCGCGGACGATATTGAAGCCGTGATGTGCTTTATTATCGAGCCGGAGCAAGTGGAAGTTACCGCTATCGAAGGCGAAGCGCCAGCGCCCGCTGAAGCCCCCGCGAAAGCACCAGAACCAACGCAGCCGAAAGAGAAATCCCCAGAGAAAGCGCCGGAGCCGGCAGCAAAAACTGAGAAAACACCCGATAAGAAAGCCGAAAAGCCAAAATCGAAAAAAGCCGCCGCCGAGTCCTCTTCGATTCGTGTTTCCGTCGATAAGGTGGATCAGATCATCAACTTGGTGGGCGAGCTGATCATTACCCAGTCGATGCTCGATCAGACGGTAAGTGACCTTGAAGACCCTAATAGTTCACTGCAAAACGGCATGAGCCTTTTGCAACGTAACGCGCGGGATTTGCAAGAGTCGGTGATGTCGATCCGCATGATCCCGATGGAGTTTGTTTTCAGTCGTTTCCCCCGTGTAGTACGTGACACGGCGGGTAAGCTGGGCAAAGACATTGAGCTTGTCACCGAAGGTAAGTCTACCGAACTCGATAAAAGCCTCGTGGAGCGCATTACCGACCCATTAACGCACTTAGTGCGCAACAGCCTCGATCACGGCATTGAAATGCCCGATGAACGCGAGGCCGTGGGCAAGCCGAGAACCGGTAAGTTGACGCTCTCCGCCCGCCACCAGGGTGGCAATATTCTTATTGAGGTGAAGGACGATGGCGCAGGCATGGATCGCGAGCGGCTGTTAGCCAAAGCGCGGGAAAACGACCTGAACGTATCCGACACCATGAGTGATGAGGACGTTTGGCAGCTGATTTTTGCCCCCGGTTTTTCCACCGCCAAAGAAGTGACCGATGTATCCGGGCGTGGTGTGGGCATGGATGTGGTGAAGCGAAACATCCAAGGCATGGGGGGCCGCGTCGAGATTCAGTCGAAAAAAGGCGAAGGCACCAATACACGCATTGTCCTGCCGTTGACGTTGGCGATTTTGGACGGCATGTCGATTAAAGTTGGCGCAGAGACGTTTATCTTGCCGCTTTCTGCTGTGCTTGAGTCACTGCAGCCGGCCAAAGGAGACATGTACGCCATGGCCGGTGACGATGTGGTACTCAAAGTGCGCGATGAGTACCTGCCGGTCATCGCCATTCACGAAGTGCTCGACGTTGAAAACGCCATCACCGATCCGACCAAAAGTATTGCCGTCATTGTGCAAGGGGAAGGGCGCCGCTACGCCATGCTCGTTGACGAATTGATCGGCCAGCAGCAAGTGGTGGTGAAAAACCTAGAAGATAATTATCGCAAAGTGCCAGGCATCTCAGCGGCGACCATCCTCGGTGATGGTAGCGTGTCGCTGATTCTGGATATTACAGGACTACACCGCTTAAGCCGGGCGAAAAAAGAGTCTGGCAAACCGGTAAGTCAGCAAAACCCGATGTACTTTAAGGAGGCAGAGCCGTCATGAGCCAGGCTAACAACGATGCGGTGCTTGCCGCCGCAGAAGCAGACAACCGTGAATTTTTGGTCTTCTCGCTAGGGGATGAAGAGTACGCGATTGATATTCTCAAAGTGCAGGAGATTCGCGGTTACGAAAACGTAACGCGTATCGCCAATGCCCCCGACTTTATCAAAGGGGTCACCAACCTTCGCGGTGTGATTGTGCCGATTGTGGATCTGCGCATTAAATTCCATTTGGATAGCGTTGAGTACGGTGGTCAAACGGTCGTGATCGTGGTGAACGTGGCGGATCGTATTGTCGGCATCGTGGTCGACGGTGTCTCTGACGTAATGACACTCACACCGGACCAAATCAAACCGGCCCCTGAGTTTGGCGTGACGCTCTCTTCAGACTTCCTTAGTGGCCTAGGCAGTCTAGAGGATCGCATGTTGGTGCTGGTCGATATCGATAAGCTACTGACCAGCGAAGAGATGGCGTTGGTGGATAGCACCAGCAACCGCTAACAGGGTTGGTTACGCAGGGAGTGTTGTGCGTGACACAACGAATACGGCAATTAATGCAAAACTTGACCGTTCGGCTCAGCTGGATCCTCGTCCTATTGACGTTTTCCGTGCTGGTGCTGCTGGCTTGCGGTGTGGGCTTTTACGCACTGCAGCAAGGGGCGCAGATTGTGGCTAATGGGGGTGGCGCGGCGGCGCAACAGGCCGCGTTTGCCGATATCGCCCAGTGGTTACGCTGGGTGCTGCTCTCGCTTGTGTTGATTACCGTGGTAACGGTCATCGTGGTGATGTGGGGAGTGACGGCCAACGTTTTACGACCACTGGATAATCTAGTGGGTTACTTTGAGCGCATGGCGCAGGGCGATTTAAGCCAGTCGATACATGTGCCGGGGAATAACGAAATTGGTCGTCTTTATCTCGCGATGGCAGACATGCAAGCCTCTCTATCGCACACGGTGGGCGAAGTGCGCGAGAGCGGTGCCTCTATCTACGACCGTTCGCAACATATCGCGAGCGGTAATAACGATTTGTCGGCCCGCACCGAGCAGCAGGCATCGTCATTAGAAGAGACGGCATCAAGCATGGAGCAACTCTCCTCCACGGTGTCCCATAATGCCGATAATGCGCGCCAAGCCAGCCAGCTTGCGGGGGACGCCACATTCACGGCAAGGCGCAGCGGTGAAGAAGTCGGTGAGATCGTCACGACGATGGAAGATATTAGCCAAAGCTCCCACCAAGTCGGCGATATTATTACCGTGATCGACAATATCGCGTTTCAAACCAATATATTAGCGCTTAATGCGTCGGTTGAGGCGGCGCGGGCGGGCGAGCATGGTAAAGGTTTTGCCGTCGTGGCCCAAGAAGTGCGAAGCCTAGCTGGGCGTAGTGCGGATGCCGCCAAAGAGATTCGCCACCTAATCAATCAATCGCTAAGTAAAGTGGATACAGGCACTGAACGGGTCAACCAGGCGGGGAAGACCATGCAAACGTTAGTGGAAGCGGTGGAACGTGTCAGCGATATCATGGATGAAATTGCCGCCGCGTCTGAAGAGCAAAGTAACGGTATTGTGCAGGTGAACCAGGCGGTGACGCAGATGGATCAGGTAGTACAGCAAAACGCTGAACTGGTGCAGCAAGCCGCGCACAGCGCCAATGAACTGGAAAATGAAGCAGCGCGCCTACGTGACGCTGTTGAACGTTTTACGATTCAAGCAGAGCGCCCCCTCAAACTAACGTAAAGCGCCGATCTCCTGACGAAAAATGCAAACGTAAGGCATAACAATGCGAAATAACCAACCGGTGACTCAACGTGAAGTTGAGATTAACGATGAAGATTCTCTTGTCTCCAGAACGGATTTAAAAGGCTGCCTTACTTACGCTAACCCGGCGTTTATTGACATCAGTGGCTTTACACAAGAAGAGTTGATTGGCGCGCCACATAACATCATTCGCCACCCTGATATGCCGCCAGGCGCGTTTGAAGACATCTGGCGCACCATTAAAGCGGGGGATACCTGGCGGGGGTTGGTAAAAAACCGCTGCAAAAATGGCGACCACTATTGGGTGGAAGCCAGTGTGTCACCCGTTATGGAAGGCGATGACATTGTCGGTTATGCCTCCGTCCGGGTTAAGGCAAGCCGCGATGCTATCGACCACGCTGAGCGCGTATATGCCGAAATGCGCGAAGGCCGAAATTCACGCATGTATTTGGACAAAGGACGCATTCGAAAGCGTGGCATCGTCGCGCGCTTATCGCGGGTGCGCCTTGACACGATTCGTGCCAAGTTAACCGCCATGATCGTCGTGGCAGGTCTTTTATTACTCGTTTGCAGCGGGTTAGGGCTATACGGTTTACAGGTGGCGGGTGAGCGTTTAGAGCGGGTTAACAACGACGGCCTACTTGATGTGATTCGCTTGCAGCAAATCGACCAAACCATCGCACAGGCGCGACAAGCGATGATGGAGCCGGAGCGGATGGCGCTCATTGAGCAGCGCTTTGATATAGGGGAGTCGATAGAAGCGCAAGCGGCCGAGGTAGCGTCTGCATGGGAGGCGTACTATACCCGTGAGGTGAATAGCAATGAACTCTCGCGTGAGTTTGATCAGCAGCTGCAAACGTTTTTAGCGCAAGGAATGAACCGCGCGGCCAGTGTGCTGCAGTCAGAAGATACCTATGACGCTTTCACCGGGCTTGATGAGGTGATTCGCGTGATGAACCGTGACGGCCAAGCGATTTCGACGCAGGTAAATCAGCTGATTGAGCAAAAACAGCGCGCCGCCGAAGCCATGGCGGCAGACGCGGAAGAAGGGCAAACCTTGATGCTTTCCGCGCAGGCTGTGGTGTTGATAGTGGGTCTGCTGCTATTGGTACTGATCGGTGTGTTGACCCTGCGCGCGATTACCCGGCCGCTGAACAACGCCACACGTTTTACTTTGCAGATAGCGGGCGGCAATTTGGCGGCGAAGGAGCCTGTACAGCGTCGTGACGAAGTGGGTTATTTGATGGATGCGCTGAATACCATGCGCAAAAGTCTCAGCAGCATTATTGGCGATGTGAAAAGCGGTATCGATGTCGTTACACCTTCGGCGCGGGACATTGCCAACGGCAATGAAGAATTGTCAGCCCGCACCGAGCAACAGGCGGCGGCGTTGCAACAAACGGCATCGAGCATGGAAGAAATGACCACTACGGTGCGTCAGAATAGTGAAAACGCACAGGAAGCGCGCCGTTTAGCCGAAAACAACAACGCCCAAGTGACCCAAACGAATGACTTGATGGGAGAGCTTGTCGCGAACATGGAGCGCATCACCCATAGCGCCAAGAAGATGACCGATATCATCGATGTGATCGATTCTATCGCTTTCCAGACCAATATCTTAGCGCTCAATGCGTCGGTTGAGGCGGCGCGTGCGGGTGAGCACGGGCGTGGCTTTGCCGTAGTTGCCGACGAAGTGCGCAAGCTCGCTGGGCGCAGTGCGGATGCTTCCGGTGAAATTCGCCAGCTTATTGACGGCTCTAACCGCGATATCAACGCGGGTGCAGGGCTGGTGAAAAAAGCCGAAGGGTCGATCGCCGAGGTTATTCAAGCGACCCAGAGCGTGACGCAAATTATGCACGAAATTTCCTCCGCCTCTGAAGAGCAGAGCAGCGGTATTGCGGAAGTTAACCAAGCCGTGGTCGAGATGGATCAGAGCACGCAGCAAAATGCGGTACGCGTGCAGGAAACGGCGCGGGCGGCGGCAGCGCTAGAGCAGCAAGCATCGCTGCTGGCGCTATCGGTGGAAGCCTTTCGTTTAAAATCAAGCGGATCGTTGCGCCCAACTGCGTTGCAGCATTCTGCCAATGTGAGCTCGAAGCCGTCAGGCAGTTTGCCTGGTCGTCAAAGCGATGGCGATGAGCGCCGCGAAACTCGGCCGACGTTGTCGAATAAACGACAGCCGGCCGCTGTGGATGAGTGGGAGGAGTTTTGACACAGCAACGTGAAGGAACGGACGCCAGCCAGTGGGCGTCGAGTAGCCAAATCGAACGCGATCTGGTGCTGACAGACGCTGACTTTACGCGTATTCGCGAGCAGATATACCAGCGCGCGGGTATCGTATTGGCGGAGCATAAGCGTGAAATGGTTTATAGCCGCTTAGCTAAGCGGCTGCGTCACCATGGCCTGACGCGCTTTAGCGACTACCTTTCGCGTCTTGAGCGCCAGCCGGATGCGAAAGAGTGGGAGGCGTTCACCAACGCGTTGACCACCAATCTCACCGCATTTTTCCGTGAGGCGCACCACTTCCCGCTGTTAGCGGAGCACATTAAGCATAAAACCGGCCCGGTGAATGTTTGGTGCTCGGCAGCGTCGACCGGTGAAGAGCCCTACTCAATTGCTATGACGCTCTTGGAGACGCTAGGCCCCAAGGCTAGCCAGTCTAAAGTGGTGGCGACTGATATCGATACCGAAGCGCTGCAAAAAGCGCGGACGGGTGTCTACCCGCTTGAGCAGGTTAACAAGCTTGATGAAGTGCGTGTTAAGCGCTTTTTCCAAAAGGGGACAGGTCGTCGCCTGGGATTGGCGCGGATACGCCCGGAAGTCTCGGAGCTTGTTGAGTTTCTGCCGCTGAATTTGTTAGCACCTCAGTGGCCGATTAAAGGCCCGTTCGATGTGATTTTTTGTCGCAATATCATGATTTATTTCGATAAAGACACACAGGCAAAAATTCTCAAGCGCTTTGCGCCGATGCTAAAGCCCGACGGTATCTTGTTTGCCGGGCATTCAGAGAACTTTTCTTACATCAGCAGCGAATTCAAACTACGTGGGCAAACGGTGTATACATTGGCGCCCAAATAACGGGCGTCCAGTTGGTTTACATCTCGCTAACAGCGTAGGGGCGTGTCAACCGATGGTGGTGGCCAGCTTAACTCTCGTATTAACACGAAAGGAGGCGTGCATTGAGCGCATCTAAAATTAAAGTCCTATGCGTCGACGATTCAGCACTCATTCGCGACTTACTGACCGAAATCATCAACACTCAGCCGGATATGGAAGTGGTGGCGGTGGCCCCCGATCCCATCGTAGCGCGGGATCTCATTAAGCAGCATAACCCGGATGTTCTCACACTGGATGTGGAAATGCCGCGCATGGATGGCTTGGATTTCCTTGAGCGCTTGATGCGCTTGCGGCCCATGCCGGTGCTGATGGTTTCTTCGCTGACCCAGGCAGGCTCTGAGATAACCCTACGCGCACTGGAATTAGGCGCGTTGGATTTTGTCGCCAAGCCGAGCTTGGGGATTCGCACGGGCATGATGGAGTATGCCAACGAAATCGCGGAAAAACTGCGCGCTGCCGCCCGTTCGCGCCCCCGCCAGGCACGGCATAAGAACACGCCGCCGAAGCAAGAGCTGAAGACCCCGCTGGTCTCGAGCGAGAAGCTGATTATCATTGGCGCCTCCACCGGCGGCACCGAAGCCATTCGTTCGGTATTAGAGCCGCTGCCGGCCAATGCGCCGGCAATTTTGATTACCCAACACATGCCAGGCGGCTTTACTCGCTCGTTTGCCGAGCGGCTTGATCGTCTGTGCCGCATCACCGTGAAAGAAGCGAGTGATGGCGAGCGTGTCTTGCCAGGCCATGCCTACATTGCTCCTGGGGATCAGCATTTGGAGCTCGCGCGCAGTGGGGCCAACTATGTCGCGCGCCTTAACGACGGCCCGCCGGTCAATCGCCACCGGCCCTCGGTTGACGTGCTATTTCATTCGGCTTCCAAACAAGCCGGGAAAAACGCCGTTGGCGTTATTTTGACCGGCATGGGCAAAGACGGCGCCGCGGGGCTTTTGGAAATGCGCCAAGCCGGTGCTGAGACGATTGCGCAAAATGAAGACACCTGTGTCGTCTTTGGTATGCCGCGCGAAGCGATTGCGCTCGGCGGGGCAACCGAAGTGGCTTCCTTGGACGACATTCCTGGTCGCTTGATGTCGCTAGTGGCCGCATCCGGCCGCGCTCAGCGCGTTTAATGACGACGTTCGTAATGAGTCAGTACGCCGTGTAACTGATATTATAGATGAGATTTTTGCTGCTTTCGCGCAATACACCCATACCATCGTCATCGCATGAGCATGATGATTGGGAAGAATTTTAAAAGCTGATACTGATAGAGGATGACCCATGGCAGATAAGAACATGAGCTTTTTGGTAGTGGATGACTTTCCTACCATGCGCCGTATTGTACGTAGCCTACTCAAAGAGCTTGGCTTTACCAACGTGGAAGAAGCCGAAGACGGACAAGACGCGCTCAATAAACTGCGTGCCGGCAGCTTTGAGTTTGTGGTCTCTGACTGGAACATGCCGAACCTTGACGGACTTGAAATGCTCAAAGAGATCCGCCAGGACGATGCGCTTAAAGAGCTGCCGGTACTGATGGTGACCGCTGAAGCCAAAAAAGAGAATATCATTGCCGCTGCGCAGGCCGGCGCCAATGGCTACGTGGTGAAACCCTTCACCGCCGCGACCCTCGAAGAAAAGCTCAATAAAATCTTCGAGAAAATGGGCAAGTGAGCGGAAGGGCGCTAAAGCGCCTGAATAATGAGGAGACAACACCATGAGTCAGAATGAGCAGGGCGGCTCAGACCAGCTGTCTGAGGAGGCCTCCGAAGAGCTGATTCACCGCATTGGCAAGCTGACGCGCATGTTGCGTGAGAACATGCGTGAGCTAGGCCTGGATAAAGAGATCGAGAAGGCAGCCGAGGCGATTCCCGATGCGCGTGATCGTTTGCACTATGTTGCGGCGATGACCGAGCAGGCGGCTGAGCGCGCACTCAATGCCATTGACCGTGCTCAGCCTATGCAAGATCAGCTCACCGAGCGTGCCGAGGCGTTGGATAAACGCTGGACCGAGTGGTTCGAAGCGCCGAAAGAGCTTGATGAAGCCAAAGCGTTGGTGAAAGATACGCGCAGCTATTTAAGCGACGTGCCGGACATGACCGCTGCGACCAGTAAAGAGCTTCTAGAAATCATGATGGCCCAGGATTTCCAAGACCTGACCGGCCAAGTGATCAAGAAGATGATGGACGTGATCCGCGAGATTGAACACCAGCTGGTGCAGGTGCTGATCGACAACGTGCCGGAAGCGCAAGCGCGGGAAACCATGCAGCGTAAGGCTGAAGATCAGTGGAAGCATGATAACGCCCGGCGCAATGAGGAACTCCTCAACGGCCCACAAGTCAATGACGAGGCGCCTGATATTGTCTCTGGCCAAGATCAAGTGGATGACTTACTAGACGAGCTTGGTTTCTAGCGTCAGGCATTTTCTGTGTTTCCTTTGCGTACCTGCAACGTGGTCACGGGCTCAGCCGCCTTTCGGGGCGGCTGAGCCCGTATGCGCTGCCCTCAATGATAGATGACCCGCCATGGCAGAGAACGATAGCGACGAGGAAAAGACCGAAGAGGCCACGCCCCGACGCGAGGAAAAGGCGCGCGAAGAAGGTCAGGTGCCGCGCTCGCGCGAGCTCACCACTTTTTTAATGTTGCTCGGCGGTGTTATTGGTCTTTGGAGCATGGGAATGATGCTTTATGACCAGCTGGGCATGGTCATGGAGCAAGCGTTTCTGTTTGAGCGCCGCGAGGCACTGGAAACCATGCCCATGTTAGTCTCGGCGTTGGATTTAGGCGAACGCACGTTGTATGCGATTCTGCCGCTATTTCTATTGCTTACGGTCATCGCCCTGGTCGCACCCGCACTTTTGGGCGGCTGGCTTATCTCCGCTAAGTCGCTGCAGCCCAAAATTTCCAAGCTCAATCCGGTGAAGGGGTTGCAGCGTATTTTTGCCCTACAGGCGCTGATTGAGTTGGCGAAAGCGCTCGCCAAGACGGTGCTGGTCGGCGGTGTGGGCGCGGCGTTTTTATATTTTAATATTGGCAAGTTTTTGGCGCTGATGGACCAGCCGGTACAGCAGGCGCTGGCGAATGCCTTGAACATGGCGGCCCAGGCGGCGGGGCTGATGGTCTTGACGCTGATCGTGGTGATTTTGATCGATGTGCCGTTTCAGCTCTATAGCCATGCGAAAAAATTGCGCATGACCAAAGAAGAAGTCAAACGCGAGCACAAAGAGTCGGAAGGCGATCCTCAGGTTAAAGCGCGCATTCGCCAGCAGCAGCAAGCCATGGCGCGGGGCCGGATGATGAGCCAAGTGCCCGACGCCGATGTTATCATTACCAACCCGAGTCATTATGCCGTCGCGCTGGTTTACCAAGAAGGCTCAATGGGTGCGCCACGCCTGGTCGCGAAAGGGGCGGATGCCGTCGCCGCTAAAATTCGCGAAGTGGGCGAAGACGCTGGCGTGCCGCGTCTAGAAGCGCCGCCGCTGGCACGAGCGCTTTATCACCATGTCGATTTAGACGCAGAAATACCCGCCCAGCTGTATAGCGCTGTGGCAGAAGTCATGGCTTGGGCGTATCGCTTAAAGCATGTAACCGATCAAGGAGGCGAGGTGCCCCCCACCCCCGACAACCTACCGGTGCCGCCGGAACTGGATAGCCGCACAGGTCGCGACAACGAGACACCGTCATGAAAGGGCTGAGTCAACTGCTGAACCAGCGTGATCGTCTTAGCGACGTGCGCATGAAGATGCTCGCCGGGCCGATCTTGATCCTCATGATTCTTGGCATGATGATCCTGCCGCTGCCGCCGTTTGTGCTGGATTTGCTCTTCACTTTCAACATTGCGCTGGCGATCATGGTGCTGCTGGTCAGCATGTTCACACAAAAACCGCTCGATTTTGCCGCGTTCCCAGCCGTACTGCTGTTTACCACGTTATTGCGCCTTTCGTTGAACGTAGCCTCCACCCGTGTGGTGCTGATGAACGGCCACGAAGGGGGCGACGCCGCGGGTAAAGTCATCGAGGCGTTTGGTACCTTCCTTGTTGGCGGTAACTTTGCCGTGGGCCTGGTGGTGTTTCTGATTCTGGTGGTGATCAACTTTATGGTTATCACCAAAGGGGCTGGGCGTATCGCCGAAGTCGGCGCGCGTTTTATGCTTGATGCCATGCCGGGTAAGCAGATGGCGATTGATGCCGATTTGAACGCTGGGCTGATCGGTGAAGAGGATGCCAAAAAACGCCGTGCCGAAGTGTCCCAGGAAGCCGATTTTTACGGCTCCATGGATGGTGCGAGCAAGTTCGTGCGTGGCGATGCCATGGCGGGCTTGGTGATTATGGTGGTTAACATCATCGGCGGACTGCTGATCGGTATGATGCAGCACGATATGAGCTTTGCCGATGCAGGGGAGACTTACACGCTGCTAACCATTGGTGATGGTTTGGTCGCGCAGATTCCGGCGCTGGTCATCTCCACCGCGGCGGGCGTTACCGTCTCGCGGGTAACGACCGACCAAGACGTTGGCCAGCAGATGTTGAGTCAGCTGTTTGTTAACCCGCAGGTGTTGATCCTCGCCGCCGCAGTGATGGGGCTTCTGGGGATGGTTCCCGGCATGCCTAACCTAGTGTTTTTGATTTTCACCGCGCTGCTTGGTGGGTTGGCATGGTTTTTGATTCGGCAAAAGAACCAGTTGTTGGTGAAAGAAGAAATCTCCGCAGAAGCGCCGCCGCCCTCCCAAGAGGCACCCGAGGCCAGTTGGGAAGACGTGCAGTTGGTCGATACGCTAGGCCTGGAAGTGGGCCACCGGTTGATTCCACTGGTCGATTCGCGCCAGAAAGGCGAGCTGTTGGGGCGGATTAAAAGCGTGCGCAAAAAGTTTGCCCAGGAAGTCGGTTTTTTGCCGCCGGTGGTGCATATCCGCGATAATTTGGAACTTTCGCCTAACGCCTATGTGCTGACCATGAAAGGCGCGGAAATCGGCCGCGCCGAGGCGCACCCGGGCAAATGGCTGGCGATTGACCCTGGCCAAGTCTCGGGCGAGCTGCAGGGCACGCCGACGCAAGACCCGGCATTTGGCCTCCCCGCGGTATGGATCGACAGCAATCAACGCGAGCACGCCCAGGTATACGGGTATACGGTGGTAGACGCCAGCACCGTGATCGCCACGCACCTTAACCACTTGTTGCACCGCCATTCGCCCGAAATGCTGGGGCGTGCCGAGGTGCAGAAGCTTCTCGACAAACTCAGCGACGAGCAGAAATCGCTGGTCGAAGAGGTGGTGCCCAAGGCGATTTCGCTGACGGTGCTGCAGCGTATTTTGCAGAACCTGCTCGACGAGGATGTCTCCATCCGCGATATGCGCACCATTCTCGATACCCTGGCCGAGTACGCGCCGCAGCAGCAAGACGCCAACGAGCTCACCGCGCTGGTGCGCGTGGCCCTTGGTCGCGCGATTACCCAGCAGTGGTTTGCCGGTCAAGACACACTCAACGTGATGGGGCTGGATGCCCAGCTTGAACAAGTTCTGATGCAGGCCATGAACGGCAGCGGTGCGCTGGAACCGGGCCTTGCCGATACGCTGATGACGCAAGCCGAGCAGGCGCTTGAGCGCCATGAAGGTGCGGGCGAGCCGCCGGTACTGGTCGTGCAGCACTCGCTGCGCGCGGTATTGGCGCGCTTCTTGCGCCGCCGGCTACGCCACTTAGTGGTGATGTCACAGGCAGAAATTCCCGATGATCGCACCTTGCGTGTGATTACGCTGGTAGGCGGGCGTCAGTGATGGCGCTAGCGCTTTTTATTCCACGGGCAGAGGGTGAAGCATGAGCGTAAGACGTTTCGTGGGCGCCAATAGCCGCGATGTGATGCGCCAAGTGCGCGAGTCGCTAGGCGACGACGCACTGATTGTCGCCAACCGCCGCACCGAGGGTGGGGTAGAAATTCTCGCCATGGCGGATTCGGCGGTGGATCACTTCGAGCCCGCGCCGGAAGAGCCACCGACGGCGCCGCCTGCTAGTAGCGCGCCCGCGCCTGCTACCCCCGAGCCGTCCGCGAATGTGGCATCGCCCGCGCCTCAGTCGTCGTCTTCCGCCGCACCCACCGCACCCGACCCGCTGCAGGCGATGAGCGAGCGCTTGCTCAAAGAAATGCAGGATATGCGCGCACTGCTCGCCAGCAGCGGCCAGCCAGCGGAAACCCATACGCCGCCCAAAGGTTGGGCGCAGCGCCTGCACCAGCTGCTGTTTGAAGTGGGCTTTAGCGTTGAGATCGCCAACGAAGTGCTGGCGGGGATGCCGCCGGATTTCGTCGCGTTGCCTGAAGATAGCGAGCGACCGCTTACCTGGCTGCGCGAGCAGTTGATCGAACGGCTTTCGGTGCTCAACGCGGAAAACGCCTTTTTTGATGAAACCGGTATCGTGGCGCTGGTGGGTCCCACTGGGGTGGGCAAAACCACGACTACGGCCAAGCTCGCCGCGCGCTTTGTGATGCGCCACGGCACGCGTCCGGTCGCGCTGGTCACCACCGATAGCTTTCGTATTGGCGCCCATGAGCAGCTGCGTATCTATGCCCGCTTGCTGGATATCCCCATGTACGCGCTCGACGCCGAGCAGCCCATTGACTCGCTTCTGGGCCGCCTTCAAGGCAAGCAGTGGGTGATTATCGACACCGTGGGCATGAGCCAGCGCGATCAGCGCGTGATTGAGCAAATTGCCCACCTGCAAGGCGGGCGCTCGCGGGTACGTTTGGTCCTACTGCTTAATGCCGCGAGCCAGCCCGAAACCCTAGAAGAAGTGGTGCTGCGTTATCGTCAAGCCGCGCGTGCTGCCGGCGCCGAGCTTGACGACTGCATTATCACCAAGCAGGACGAAGCAGGCCGTTTGGCGCCGGTGCTGGATATTATAATGCGCCACGGCATGCGCGTGCTGTTTGGCTCTCACGGCCAGCAGGTGCCGGAAGACATGAGCGTCGCCGATGCCGATGGGCTCATTGAGCAAGCGCTGAAAACGCGCACGCCGCGCTCCCCGCATGCCGTTGATACGCCGAGCGAGTCTTCGCTGGCGCTGCCACGCTGGTCGCGGGATGTGCTGGGCCAAGGGCGGCGACTGTCATCGCTTTTGAGTCGCCTGCGTCAGCGTATCGGCGGCTTTGCTCATTTGGAAGCGAGTTGGGATTTAGCTGCACTGCCGGCGACCGTGCAAGATCAGCGTCTCGATCAGCTGCTCGCAGATTACCCACCCGCTGGCGCCACACTGGGGATGCAGTGGTCACCGCGGCGCAACGAGCGCCATTGCGATTGGGCAATGCCCGATATCGGCCTCGATCCGGATGGCGCGTGGCTAGCGTTGACGTGGTTACAACACCGTCAACCGGCTGGTTGGCAGCCGCGGCTGGCAGACGTCACGGCGCAAAGCGGCGTCGCGGTTCATTTGCTGCCGCTGCTGCCGGATGCCGCGACGCGCGAATGGCTCAGTGTCCAGCGTCTTACCTGGGTTAGCCAAGTACGCGCTTCGCAGCGGGTTGTTTGCCAGGGCGAGCGCACCACCTTGAAGCCACTATTTGCTGACAGCACGTTAACCCATAGCGTGGACGTGCGCTTTCGCGGTCAGCCGCTGGAGCTTTGGGATGTTTATACCGAAGTGGAGAGTGACGACGGCCAAGCGCTTCTGGCTTGGTACGGGGAAGTCCGCGACCCCGAAAGCGCTAAAACCGTGGTGCGCCGCTATTGGCTGACGCCGCAGCACTTAGGGTCCGATGCGCTGTCGCTGTTAGTCACCCAGCTCCAAGGAGAGGGCTTGGCGCCGTTAACGCGCCGCGCTTGGCAGCAGCTCAAGCAGGATGACGGTGGCGAAGTTAGCGCCGAAGTAAGGTTGTTGATGGCGAGCGGCTGCGCGGCGGTCGCAGGCCATCTGGATGTGGCTACTGATGAGTCGGCCGCCACGTTACGTAGCGATTTGCTCGGTTTGCTCGGCGGTCGGCGTCGGCGGCGCGATACGGCACTGTTGGATGCACTTTTGTATGCGCTGATGGCTCGCGATGCAATCCGCCAGCTAGGGAGCGTTAATCGGGAGGGCGTTGTGTGACGGGCTCGCAAGATCAAGCGTCGGGGCTGCGTAAATGGGCCAACCTTCAGCGCCAGCAGTCGGATTCGACCGGTGACGCGGTAGACGACACGCAGGTGCTGGAAGAGGAAGCGGTAGACAGCTCGGCCGAAAACGCCCAAACCGAGCCGCGCGAGGAAAGCGTGCCGAACGAGCAAGCCCCGACCGCCGCAGCCGCCGCGGCGCCGGAAACGGTAGCGCCACCCAAGCCAAAAACCTTGTTGTTGGTCGTGGGCTTACCCTCACCAAGCACGTTGCAGGCCAATCGCGTTAAGGCGCGTTTAGGCCAGTGGTCAGCGCTAGGGCGGCAGTGGGCCGGTGACCCCGACGACTGGGACGTGCGCGTGGTGATGCCCAATGACCCCGCGCTGCACCGCTTGGCGCTTGAGCACTCGCGCTGGGCTCTCTGGGTGAGCAGTCACGCCGATGCCTTTGCAGATACTTACCGCACGCTGCGTCAGCTACGTAATGCGGGTGGCCCCAGGCGGCTACTGGCGCTGCACGAGCCTCACTTGCCGCGCGCTGGGCTTTTAGATAATTTGCACGCGGCCGCACAGGCTTATTTAGGCGTTGAACTGCTAATTTTGGCCCAATAGGCGCCATTTGGCGTAAGCTTAAGTGATGACAATAACGCAGCGAGTCAAATGCCATGCAACGACACAATGATAGGCAGCGTTGGGCAAGTGTCTTCGCCTTGTTCGCTGCGCTGTTAACGGGTGCGGCCCAGGCCGCCTCGGGTAGCTGGGTGGCCGAGGTGCCGGGTATGATGGTGGCGATGAGCGACCGCCAGAGCACCTCTCAACACGCGGCGCCCCCGCCGGATGCCCCCGTTCAGGGCGGTGTGATAAACCGCATTCAATGGCGTTTCCAACATCCGCCAGGGCAGACGGTTAACGCTTGGCTGTGTCAACCTGAGCGCTGTACAGCGTTAACGGGAATGCGCGGGAGCACGCAGGTGTTTGCCGGCGAGCCCGCCGCGGCGCCGCTGCATTTTCGCTTTACGTTGCCCGCGGGGACGTCACCGGTGCGGGTACACGGCCTGCAAGTTATCGTCAATTACCAGTGAAGGTGCCAGCCGCGAGGCGAAACGATGTACACAGCACAGGGTAGATTTGAACAGCAAGATCAATTGACCCAATACATGCCATTGGTGCGGCGCCAGGCGTTATCGTTGCAGGTGCGGCTGCCAGCAAGTATAGAGCTTGATGATTTGATTCAAGCTGGCACGGTCGGGCTTTTAGAGGCGCTAAGCCGTTTTGACGCCAGCCAAGGGGCTACCTTTGCCACTTTCGCCAGCCAGCGTATCCGCGGGGCGATGGTCGACGAGCTGCGTACCCGTGACTGGTTGCCGCGCAGCGTGCGTCGCTCAGCGCGAGCGGTGGATGGCGCCGTGCGCGAGCTAGAACAGCGTCTCGGACGCGCGCCGGAAGAGCACGAAATAGCCGCTGAAATGGAGATACCGCTGGGCGAGTATCAGCAGCTTCTTCACGACACTAATAGCGGTCAGTTGCTGCCCTTTGAGGCGTTGGTGGAAGAGAGCGGCGAGCCTGCTGCCGGCCCCGGTACGCAGAGCCAGCCGTTTGAGCAGCTGCTTGATAGCCAGCAGCGCGAACGCCTCGTAGCGGCCATCGATATGCTGCCCGAGCGGGAAAAGCTCTTAATGGCGCTCTACTACCAAGAAGAGCTGAATTTAAAAGAGGTCGGTGCGGTACTCGGCGTGACCGAATCACGCGTATCGCAGCTGCACAGTCAGGCGGTTAGCCGTCTGCGCGCGAAACTACACGACTCCGCCTAAGCGGAGCCGATCATAACTCTCGCCGTGCCGAGGGCACGACAATTTTCGACGTTAAGTGACCGGCAAGGAGCCGTTGATGAACCCTTCAACGCTAATCGGTATGTTTGCCAGCATTGTGCTGCTGGTGAGCGTACTTTTTTTTACCGCAGAGTCGCCCGAAAGCTTTCTCAATTTGCCGGGGTTGGCGATCGTGATTACCGGCACACTCGCCGCGACGTTCATCAGTTACCCCCTGCGCGAAGTGCTGCGCGTCGTGCGTTTGGTGGGGGTGGTTTTCCGGCGTGAAAATACCTACGTGCGCGACGACATTAAAGAGCTTGTGGACATGTCGCGGCTATGGTTCAAAGGCGACGTTCGCGCGGTTGAAGAGGCGCTTGAGTACACTCGCAACCCTTTTTTGCGCTCGGGGATTCAGCTCGTCATTGCTAACACCAAAGAAGACGAGATTTTCGATATGCTGCGTTGGCGGATCGCGCGGCTTAAGGCACGTGAACACGCCGAGGCGCAAATTTTCCGCACCATGGCCACCTACGCGCCTGCGTTTGGGATGATCGGCACCTTGGTCGGGCTGGTGAATATGCTGGAAGTCATGGATGCCGGCGACTTAGAAATTATCGGACCGCGGATGGCCGTGGCCCTTTTGACCACCTTTTACGGCATTTTATTGGCCAACCTGATCTTTAAGCCCATCGCGGTTAAGCTCGAGCGTCGCACGGAAGAGCGCTTGATCACGATGAACATGGTGCTGGAAGGGATCTCGTTGATTACCAAGCGCCGGCTGCCCTCGTTTATTGAGGAGACGCTTAACTCGTTTATTGCGAACTATCACGATGAAATTCGCGATCCTAACGTGAAAACGCGTAAGAATAAGGGGTAGCGGCCATGCTGGACCGCGATACGCGCCAAACGTTAGAGCCGTCGCCATCAGGAGATGGCGACGATGAGAGCTGGCTGACCAGCTACCTTGACGTGCTTACATTGTTGATCACGCTGTTTGTACTGTTACTCGCGCTGACGCCCCCTGGTGGCGGTGAAGCAAGCGATAGTGATCGCATGCGCCCGCCGAGTGCGGTGCCGTCGATGTCGCTGGCTACCATGGCCACCGGAATAAAGCCCCGCCACGATGGCTTGCAACCGCAGTTTTCCGGCCTGACGGTGCCGGGCGTTAACGTTGAGCAGGGGCGTGAGGGTATCACCCTGCGTATTGATGACAGCCTGCTGTTTTCCAGCGGCGAAGCGCAGCTGACGGCGCAAGGTCGCGGCGTGATTGGCAGCCTGGTCGACGTGTTAGAATCCTTTGATGGGCAAATTTCCATTGAAGGGCACACCGATAGCATCCCTATCTCGACCGTACGCTTCCCTTCTAATTGGGAGCTTTCTGCGGCGCGGGCAATTGCCGTGCTGCGGTATTTGAAGGGGCAGGGGATTAACGTTTCTCGTATGCGGGCCGTTGGCTACGCTGACACCCAACCCATGGAAAGCAACGATACGTCGGAAGGTCGCGCGGCCAATCGGCGCGTTGAGCTACTGCTACGCCAACCGGTGGGCGGGTAAACTGTTTCCGAGGCAACGCTCGTGACGCCATTGTTTGCAAACAAACCGACGGCTAAGAAATCATCTGGACGCGCTTTATCCGCCCAAATTCAGCCTTTTGGCGCAATGGTGGCGGTGGATGGCGCGTGCCGCCGCGTGCATTCGGTCAGTGCGAACCTTGGCGCGCTACTCGATATCTCCTTGCCGGAGCCAGAAAAACTTTCTCTCTCGTGCCTTTTAGGTAAGCGGCTGAGCCAGCGTTTGCGCCGCGCCATGCAAGGGCGTGAACACCTGCCGGCACCGCTCACCTTTGTGCGCCAAACGCACGGGCGCAACGAACGCTACCAGATTCACGCACTGCGCAACGGTTCGCAGGTATTGGTCGAAATCGAGCCGCTTCAGGCGTTAGGTAAGTGGCGCTTGCTTGGGGCGGTGAACGAACGATTAATGAAACTCGCCGATGCCACTCATCAGGAAGAGTTGCTTGATAACCTGGTGGGGTCGATCCAAGAATTAACCGGCTATGATCGGGTAGTGGTGTGCCATTTCGATAGCGATTGGCACGGTTTTATTCTTGCCGAGGCGCTGGGTGGGCGTTTACCCACGATTCTGGGGCAGCGCTTTCCAGCCAGCGAATTCCCCGTCGCGTTGCGCCATGCCTACGAGCGCAATCCCATCCGCTACATTCAAGATCTTGAGGCGCCTTCCGTGGGTTTTTTACCCAAGTCGGCGGCGCCCTCACTGGAAGATAGCCTATTGCGCGCCCCTGCGATGGATCGCGTGCGCTACTTACAAAAGCTGAATGTGCGCGGCTCGTTTAGCCTTGCCATGCAAGGCGATGCGGGGCTTTGGGGTATGGTCGTTTGCCATGCGGCGACGCCGTACCCTACGCCGCCGCCGGTGCGCGATGCCGTGCGGGCGCTGGTGCAGATGGCCACACAGCGCCTACTGTTGCTGCGTGCGCGTCAAGAGGCACGCTACTTACAGCGCGTGCAAGATAGCTTGGTACTCTCAAGCACCGCCCGTAAGGAGCCGCAAAGCCCAGAACAGCTGTTGAGGGCGCAGGCCGAGATATGGATGGAGCTTTTTCGTGCTCATGGCGTGGCGCTCTGGATTGGCGGCAATAGCTACCTAGCAGGCAATAGCCCGGCGCCTACCGTGATCAATCAGCTCGTTAAACGGCTGACGCGCACCCATGACCATTTTGGCCCCTGGTGCAGCCGTGAGTTGGCGAAAAACCCGCTGACCAGTTCGCTGACGATGGACAAGCAGTGCGGTTTGCTGGCGGTTCCGTTGCCGTTTAGCCCGGATGAGCGCGGCTGGCTGCTGTTTTTCCGTCCCCAGCAGGTTGAAACGCTTTATTGGGCCATGCAGCCTTCGTTTACCCAGCCTTCGTCCAAACAGCCGGCTGTGCTGACGCTGCCTTCGCCATCTGCCGCGTGGTACGAAGAAGTGGTGGGCAAAAGCGAGGCGTGGCAGCGCGTTGAGCGCTTAGCCGCGGTGGATTTGGGCGAAGACTTGACGCTGGCGATATCGGCGTATGAGATCAGCAAGCTAAACGGTTATTTAGAGCAGGAACGCAAAGCACTGGCGGACGCCAATCAGCGCCTGGAGCAGTTGGCGCATTTCGACCCCTTAACGCAGGTATGGAACCGTTACCGCATCGAGCAGGCCATCGATGCTGAGCTGGTGGCGGCTAAGCGCTATGGGGCACACTTTGGACTGCTACTGTTTGATGTGGACCACTTCAAAGAGATTAACGACACCCATGGCCACGCCTTGGGCGATGACGTCTTGGTTGCCCTGGCGCGCATGGTGGAAGGATCACTACGCGGCTGCGACCACTTAGGTCGCTGGGGCGGTGAGGAGTTTATCGTGCTCGCCAAGCATGCGGACCTTGAAGCGTTAATCGGCCTGGCAGAGCGCCTACGCGAGCTGGTGACCATGCTCAGCGTTGACGGGCTGAACAAACCGCTGACGGTGAGCATTGGTGTGGCCGCTTGGCAGCCGGATGATAGCTGCAAAAGTATGGTGGCGCGAGCGGATGCGGCAATGTACCGGGCCAAGCACGGGGGGCGGAACCGGGTGGAAGTCGCAGCGAGGGAGGTGTTGTGACGCTACGTTCGTTAATCGGGCACTGGATGTCCCCGCGGCGCGCCACGTGGAGCGCCGGAGTGATGTTTATAGGCTTGTTGCTACTGGTGATGTGGGAAATGCGCCACTTCTACCACAATCAACAGCAGCAAGCGCAGATGCACACGGCTGCCAATGCTGAAATGGTCGCGCAGTGGATGGAAAGCGCCCTTGATGCGTCGCGTCACTCGCTGCAAGGCGTCGGTGAGCTTTACCGCCTCAGACAAGCCCAAAGCTTGGCGCAGCAAGATCTCGTGACACTGTTAAATCGCCGCCGCGATAGTCTGGGTGTGTGGCAAGACGTCGCCGTGCTGTTACCGGAAGGCGGTATCGTGGCAGCAACGGCGCCGGTGCCGTTTTCTGTTGACGACTCGCCATTGCTGCAAGCGCTTACCTGCAACGACTGTGGGCCGAAAAGCGCAGTATCACCGCTATATCAGGGAAACAACGGTTCGCCGTATCTGCTTCACGCCCTGCGTATTGAAAATAGTAACGGCGAATTGGAGGCTTTGGCTGTCGCCTGGTTATCGCCTGGCTATATCGTTCACGTGGTGAACCAGTTGCCGCTGCGCCGCGGTGATAGCGTGGCGCTTTTAGATACGAAAGCGCGGGTGATGGTTCAGCGTAGTGACGATCAGCGCGAGGCCGAATCGCTACTGGGTAAAGCGGTCAATACCGAGCAGCTTAACGCCTTTTTGGCGTCATCCAGTTTGAGTGACAGTTGGGTGCGTCAATCACCGCTGGATGGGGATCAACGGCTGTTTACCGGGCGCAAGCTGAAGACGGCGCCGTGGCTTGTGATCGTCGGCGAAAATACGACCGTTTACCTGCACGACTGGTGGCGGCGCTTTTGGGCGTTGCTGGTCGGCAGCATGCTGCTGTTGGCGCTAGGCGTACTAACGCTGCGTCACTACCGCCATCTGTATGTCGCTGAACAGGCCTTGCGCGAGCACCGCAACCGGCTGGCCGAGGAAGTGACCGCGCGCAAAAAAATGCAGCAGGCCAGCGAGTTAAAAGCCGCGCAGCTTAAAATTGCGGCCATGGCGTTTGAGACACATTTGGGCATGTTTATCGCCGATGCGAATAACCGTATCGTGCAGGTCAATCGCACTTTTAGCGAGATCACCGGCTACAGCGAAGAGGAGGTACTCGGGCAGACGCCAGCGTTGTTGAATTCGGGTCGCCACGATGCCGACTTCTATCGCATGATGTGGCGGCAACTGAACGAGCACGACCGCTGGCAAGGGGAGGTGTGGAACCAGCGCAAAAGCGGTGATATTTATCCCCAGTGGCTCACCATTAGCGTGGTGCGTAACGATGCCGGTGAGGTGACCCACTACGTGGCAACACTGAGCGATATTACCCAGCGCAAAGCGGCTGAGCAGGAAATTCACCAGCTGGCGTTTTTTGATTCGCTGACCGGGCTGCCCAACCGGCGTCTGTTGATCGACCGGCTAGAAGCCGCGCTTAAAGACACCCAGCGCGAAGGCCACTACAGCGCGGTGATGTTTATTGACTTGGATAACTTCAAAACCATCAATGACAGCCTTGGTCACTACTTGGGCGATGCGTTGCTAAACGCCGTGGCCGAGCGGCTATCCGGCATCGTGCGCGATAACGACACCGTGTCGCGTTTAGGCGGCGATGAATTTGTGGTGATGCTGCACAAGCTTGGCATTAATGAACAGGCGGCGACGCACAGCGCCGAAGCCGTGGCGCAAAAGTTGCTAAAAGCGCTGTTGGAGCCAATTGACGTGGACGGGCACGTGCTGCAAATCAGCGGCAGTATCGGCATTACCCTGTTTCATAGTGACGGTGAGGGCGTCAGCGCGATTCTCCAACAGGCCGACCTTGCTATGTATCAAGCCAAGGCCGCCGGTCGAAATGCCCTACGCTTTTTTGACCCGACGATGCAGGCGGCGGTGATCGACCGCGCGCAGCTTGAAGCTGATTTGCGCCATGTTATTGAGCGCCAAGAGCTGACGCTCTTTTATCAAACCCAAGTGAACGCACACGGGGACGTTGTTGGCGTCGAGGCCCTGGTGCGCTGGGAGCACCCCAGCCGCGGGGTGGTCTCGCCGGGCATATTTATTCCCTTGGCAGAAGAGAGTCACCTGATTGGGCCAGTGGGGGGCTGGGTGATGGAAACGGCCTGTGAGCAGCTTGCTCAATGGGCAAGTGACCCGTCAACCGAGCCCTTAAGCATCGCCGTGAACGTCAGCCCCAACCAGTTTCGCCAAGTGGGGTTTGTCGAGCAGGTCGAAACGGTGTTGGCGCGTACCGGGGCGAATCCGCAGCGGCTTAAGCTTGAAGTCACCGAAAGCCTGTTAATGGAAGATTTAGAAGCGGTGTGCGAGCGCATGGAGCAGTTGCGCAAGCTCGGTGTACGCTTCTCATTGGACGATTTCGGCACCGGTTACTCGTCGCTTGCCTACCTGAAACGGCTGCCGCTGGATCAGCTTAAAATCGATCAATCCTTCGTGCGCGATGTGCTTGAGGACCCAGCGGATGCGGCCATTGTGCGCACCGTGATTGCGCTCGCCCACAGTCTAGAGCTTGAGGTGATCGCCGAGGGCGTTGAAACGGGGGCGCACCGCGACTGGCTGTACGCCGAGGGTTGCATGGCGTACCAAGGTTACTGGTTCTCGCGTCCAGGGCCGGTGGAGACGCTTTCGCTATAACACGCGGTTTGCATCCGCGTGAGGGCGGCGTCGGCGCCGTCTAGGCTGAATGTCATGTGCCACGGCTCGCGTTCGCCCTGTTCAAAGGCGAGAAAAAGCTGCTCGCCCTCGCGCATTTCCGCCAACACGTTGTCCAGCGCGTTGATATAAAAGTGCGCATAGAAACCGTCGTCCCCTCGCTGGGTAATAAACTCCGCGACCGCTTGGCGAATCTCTCCGTCATCCACGCGTATCAGCGCCGGTACCACATTCAGCGTATCGTTTTTGCCTTGGTGTTGCTCCAATGTGACGCGCAATTCTAGCCAGGGTAAGTCGCATACGTTGCGTGTGGCGTTCACGCTTAGGGTGGCATCGGTATAGCTGTGACCTTCCACGGCGCGAAAATGACGCTCATCGCTGAGGGTGAGCGTCATCGATTGCCAGTGAGCGTGGCGTTCGGCATCGGTGACATTAAAGGAAGTGGCGAAGGCGACGGCCGGCAGCAAACTGATACCGAGCAACGTGCGACGTAACACAAGGAATAATACGCTAACAGGCATGCGGGTCTCTTTATCCAAACGGTGCAGGTGATGAAAATGGCGCAAAAAGCAGCCTATAACGGCCGGCGCCTGGAAAAAAGCTAACGCGCTGATTTTCCTATATCTAGTAGAAAGTTTACAAAAAACTAGCCTATATGGTGGCTGTCAAGTCTATACTTCACCACTGTGCGCCGTATAATGCGCTTCGTTTTCTGCTCTGCTGTTTTTCAGTCGCCACGTTCCCGTCGGGAAGGAGTTAAGCCCCATGAGCACTGCTGCCAACGCCGTCAAAACCTCCAACGATGTGCCGCTACAAGCGCCGTCGCGGGAAATTTGGGACGCCAAATATCGCTTGAAAGACCGTCATAATCAGCCGGTCGATCAGGATGTCGGCGCCACCTTCGAGCGCGTCGCCCGTGCGTTGGCAGCGGTAGAAGAAGATAAGGCGGACGAATGGTTGCCCAAGTTCCGCTGGGCGCTGGAAAACGGCGCCGTCCCAGCGGGCCGAATTTTGTCCAACGCCGGCGCGGAAGCGTACAAGCCCGCCGTGAGCCTGATCAACTGCACCGTGTCGCGCACCATTCGCGACTCCATGCGCGATATTCTCGACTCCGTAGTCGATGCGGGCATGACGCTGAAATCCGGCGCGGGTATTGGCTACGACTTCTCGACGCTGCGCCACAAAGGTGCGTTCGTGTTTGGTGCGGGCGCCGGTACCAACGGGCCGCTCGCGTTTATGGATATCTACGATAAGATGTGCTTTACCGTCGCCTCAGCGGGCGGGCGACGCGGGGCGCAAATGGGCACCTTCGACGTCGGCCACCCCGATGTGCGTGAGTTTATCCAAGCTAAGCGCGAAGCCGGGCGTCTGCGCCAGTTCAACTTGAGCCTGCTGATCACCGACGAATTCATGGAGGCCGTGAAGCAAAACGCCGATTGGCCGCTGGCCTTTCCGCTGCACCCGGGCGAAAAAGAGGACGTGAAGCCGGAGGATTTGATCTACCGCGATTGGCCGGTGATCGAAGAGGGTTACACGGTGGATGACGAAGGT
>JBNJFC010000009.1:0-27453 GCA_051746485.1 Pseudomonadota bacterium | reverse complement strand
GTGGCTTCTAAGTTGCCAGCTGCTAGCTGGAGCGCAAAGTCGTTGGATTTGTACATGAAACGCCGGTTGCGCAAGCCGCTAAACAATTGCCACGCACCAACGCCTACGCCAATCACTACACTAAGCGCGAGGAACGTCATACCCGCGCTGCTTTGCGGTGCGAGTTGGGATAGCGTAATTGAAGCCGCAATGCCTAAGCCGCTGAAAAGGCCGAACCCGAAAATGGCCGCGAAAGCGGACTTGACGCGCATGCTCTTAAAGTTGAGCGGCATTAATCGGCGTAGAGAGCGGCGATAAGCGACGCCGTGTTTGACTTCGTAGCGCCGGCCCTGCTCGCGAATATCGCGGTATACCTCTTCGGCATGCGCCACTTCTTGGCTGCTCGGCTTAATACGAATAGAGCAAAAGCCGGTCACCTTGTTGCCTTCGCGGATGGGAACCACGTTGGCTCGCACCCAATAGTGATCGCCGTTTTTGCGTCGGTTTTTGACTAAACCTGACCAGTATTTGCCTGCTTGCAAGTCTTGCCACATGTCCTTAAAAACCACTTCCGGCATGTCCGGGTGGCGGACGATATTGTGTGGCGAGTGATAAAGTTCGTCGTAGCTGAACCCGCTGACATCGATAAACGCTTGATTGGCGTAGACAATATGGCTTTGGCTATCGGTTTTTGAGATTAGAACGTCGCCGTCGTCCAAGACATACTCGCGCTGAGTTATGGGTCCGTTGTCACGCATTCTAATCTCCTACCTTGTACAGGATTCAATGGGCTGTGATATCGTTGTCCAATTAATTGAGACTAAAGATATTACTTTCCTGATACAAAAGGCAATCTTTATTACTAATAAATTACACAATAATTGAGATAGATAAAGGTTATGAAAGATTGGCGGGCTGTGGCTTGCGTGATTTCAGCCAATCGACTACGGCGCTAAAAGGCATCGGGCGGGCGAGTAGATAGCCTTGAAATACATCGCAATCGAGTGCGGCGAGCGCTTGGTGTTGCTCTCGTGTTTCCACGCCTTCTGCCACCACGGTGAGTTCAAGGTGATGGGCAAGGCCAATAATGCCGCTAACAACAGCAGTATCTTTGCGGTTTTCGGGGAGATGCGTAATAAAACTACGATCAATTTTTAGCGTATCGACCGGTAGATGGCGCAGGTAGCTAAGGCTTGAGAAGCCGGTGCCAAAATCGTCAATAGCCACACGGACACCCATCTCACGCAGTGTGTGGAGTCGTGCTATCGCGCCCTCGGTGTCGTTCATCAACACCCCTTCGGTGAGTTCAAGCTCCAAGCGCGAAGCAGGAAGGCCCGTATCTTCTAGCGTGTCGGTGAGAATTTGCAAAAAGTTGGCGCGATGAAACTGTAGCGGCGAAAGGTTAATCGATATAAGGCAGTCACTGGGGAGTAACGCCGAAAGCGCGAGCAAGTCTCGAGCAGCTTGCTCCATCACCCACTGCCCAAGGGCGATAATTAGCCCGGTCTGTTCAGCGATAGGAATAAAACGGCCCGGTGATATAAAGCCTTTGGCCGGATGCTGCCAACGCAGCAGCGCCTCAAAGCCTTTTATTGTGCCGTCGTGCTTAATAAGGGGTTGATAGTGGAGGCTAAACTGCTCTTGCTTGATCGCGTCTTGAAGGTCATTGCGCAGCATTAGCCGTTGCGTCAGCTTGGCGTTGATATCGTGGGTGAACGTTTGTATGGCATTACGCCCCTGCTTTTTCGCTTTGTACATCGCCATATCAGCGTGTTGGATGAGTTCGCTAGGGTTTTGTAGGTGCTCATCATTTGAGGCAATGCCGATGCTTGCCGATAAATGCAGCTCATGCTCGTCAATACAGAAGGGCTGTTCGAGGGCATTGATCATGCGTTCGGCGATCTCTTCGGCTTGTTCGAGATCAACTAAATCGGGCAACAACAGCACAAACTCATCGCCGCCAAAACGGCACAGGGTGTCCGACGGGCGAATAGTGGTCTCAAGGCGTTTTGCCACGTTGATCAACACGCGGTCACCCACTGTGTGACCGAGTGTATCGTTAATCGGTTTGAATTCGTCTAAGTCGATAAACAGCACGGCAATTTGCTGTTGGTGGCGTTTGGCAAGTTCAACATCGTGGTGAAGATGGTCTTCAAATAGGGCGCGGTTACCTAACCCCGTCAGCGCATCATGCGTGGCATGAAACGCGAGCTGGTTTTCGTGGTTTTTGCGCTCGGAGATGTCATTCAAAATGCCGACAAAGTGGGTGATTTGCCCAATGCTTGATCGTACGGGGGAAATAAATACATGGTTCCAGAAGGGACGGCCATCTTTGCGGTAGTTGCGCACGGTCAGGTTGATATCGCGCCCTTCGTTCAGCGCTTGGCGCATCTGTTGTATTTGCGATGGGTGGGTATCGGGCCCTTGTAAAAAACGGCAATTTCGGCCTTTTACCTCATCCATGCTGTAGCCGGTCATCTTCGTAAACGCTGGGTTAGCGTACAAAATGGGCATGTCCGCTTGATTTGCTTCAGCGATTAAAACGCCGTTGCTGCTAGCCTCTAGACTGCGCTCAAAAATATGTAGCTGTGCTTCGCTTTGATGGCGCTCCAGCGCGAGCCGCGTAAGACGCGACGCGTTAGCGATGGTTAGCTGCTGCGCTTCTGATGGCTCTCCCGGTATTGGGCATAGGAGGAGTAACGCGCCGAGTTCATCTGGGCGAGCGGCATCAAGCGGGACCGCGTAGGCGGATTGATACCCGTGCCGGTAAAGTGTTTGGCAGAGCGGTTGAGAAAGCGGCGTTTCAGAGTCTTTATCAGCTAAGCAAGTAGCCTTGAACACCGGGTAAAACGGATCAATCCCGCGCTGGGCGAGGGTTTTTACCTGCGCCCGGAAATCAGCGCTTTGAAGTAGCGCTTTGGTGGCGTTTAGCGTGATGAGCTCACCGCTTGTATCGCCTGTGCGTGAACTCCAGATAATGACGTGCACATCGGGAATTTGCTGCTCAAGGAACTGGCATATTTGCTCCAGGATGGTGCGATAAGGCGCGCCTCGGACAATCAACGCCTGCAGGCGGTTTTGACTTTCTAGCTGGCGTTTGGCGAGGGATAGCTCACGAGTGTGCGTCCTATGTTTTGTCATGATCATGGCCAACCCCATGCCGCCAAGGAGAACCCATGCCGCGCTTAATGTCATGCTGCCCATCAGGCCAACGCCGCCAACCATCCTGCCTGCAACGCTGCTAAGGGCTAGCGTAATAACGACCGCCACGAGTAGGACGATTTGACGGATATTGGCTTTCATCAAAGTTAAATCACTTGGTAAGTCGGAAAATATCGGTTGTAACATAAGCAGAAGCTAACTTACGAAGCCATGAGCTACGGCTATCGAACGCTAATACCCAGCGCTACGCTACGTTGAATTGCCGTGTGACAATAGTGTTAAAAAATTCTAATGATGTAACAAAAAACGTTGATAATGGCGCACATAATTTCTACATTCCTAGCCCGGAATATACCTGCACCGATATGGCCATCTGTGCGTCATCGGCCGTGAAGGCTATTTGTTTTTGAGGAACCTTATGTCAAACGCTCTTTTTTCACGTCACACGGCTAAGACCGACCGGCTGATGTGGCTGCCTATAGGGGGAATTTTTGCCCTGTGCGTGGTAGTTGGATTTTTTACCCAAACGCTGTGGTTGGCGGTGCTCTATGGGGCAGTGACATGCTTGCTAGCGTATGCAGTGCAATACCGTTTCCCAGGGCATATCGTTAATGGCTTTATTAAAGCGGCCGTCATGATGGGCTGGTCGGCGGTGTTGATCGAGCAAAGTGGTGGTTTGATTGAGGCTCACTTTAGTATTTTTATCCTGCTATCAGCGCTGATTCTGTATAGCGATTGGCGCGTTATTCTTGTTGGTGGTGGGGTGATTGCACTGCATCACGCGCTGTTTACTTGGTTGCAGCACTTAGGTTATGTCGACCTATATAGCAGCATGATGGGCATGGGCACGGATGTTCACGGTGTAGCGGAGCTTGTGGCATGTTTGCTGATGCATGGAGGTGCAGTGGTAGTACAAGTGGTGATATTGGGCTACTTAGCCAAAGTACTGGCCCAAATGGTGGCGGAAGGGCTCCACGTTAGCCGTTTTGCCCATGAAGCAGGTAGCGGCAAATTGGATATGGCGTTCTCGGCGGCTGAACAGCGCCTACCGGCGGTGGCCGCAGTGGCGACGATGCGTGACCAGGTGGCTCAGAGCCTGCGAGATACGCAAACTGCTGCCGACGATGTCACTGGCTTTAGCCAGCAGCTTTTTCGCTCCCAAGAGCAGCTACGCGAGCAAACAGCGCGGAATAATAGTCAGATTGAGCGAATTTCTGCGAGCGCAACCGAGCTTGCCGCGACCACCCGTGAAACAGCAGAAGAATCGCAAAGTGTGCGTCATCTCGCCAATGAGGCCGAGCAAGTCGCACGTGAGAGTGGTGAGCAGGTGGCGGCTATGCGCGAAATGATGCAGTCGCTTAATGAGCAAGCGAGCCAAATCGCCGATATGCTGGGCGAAATTGATAACATCACGTTCCAAACCAACTTACTGGCCCTGAATGCCTCGGTTGAGGCGGCACGTGCCGGCGAGCACGGGCGTGGTTTTGCCGTAGTGGCGACGGAAGTGCGTAAGCTCGCTGGCAACACCCAAGAAACCGCTGCGCGTATCCGTACCACCATTAATGCCACCACCGACCAAGTGAAACAGGGCGTAGCGCAAACCGCCAAAGTGGGTGAAACGAATCAGTCACTGGTGAAAGGCTTCGAGCAAGTCGCCGAGCGGTTGAGCAGTATGGATAACGCCGTGCAGCAGCAACACCAAGGCATAGAAGAGTTGGAACAAAGTGTGACCGAAATTCATAACGCGCTGGATCTCTCGCGTGAAGCAGTGAATGAAGCCCATCAGATGGCGGAACAGCTCTCCGTTACCGCCAATACCCTGGTGCGTGCGGTCAGCGGATTCACTCTGCCCTCGGGTTCGTCGCCTAATCGACTCTTGCCATCTTCCTAGCGGATATTTCAACTTAGCTCATTAAGTATGCTGTGTCATACGCCCGCCTTCGTGCGGGCGTATGCGATTGGAGTGTCTGCAAACGTGTCTTATGGTGCAAAGCCTAGGTAAACTGCCCTGCTAATATAGCTAATGAAAAATCAGTGGCCGCTGGGCTGCGTTAACTACCTCAAGGATTGCTGATGAGTGTTTCGGTGCCGCCTATCGTGGTGGGAGTGGGGGCCTCCGCCGGGGGACTAGAAGCGATTACCCAACTGATACGCCCCCTCGACCCTGAACTGCCGATTGCCTACGTTGTGCTACAGCACGTTTCACCGGCGCATAAAAGCATGCTGGTGGATATTTTAAGTCGTGAAACGCGTTTAAAAGTGAAGCGCTTCACCCACCAGGAAGCACCCGAGGCGGGGGTGATTTACGTGGTGCCAGCCGATACCAACGCCACGATGAAAGACGGCATGTTGCACACCGCGCCGGCTAATCCCGACGTGATGCCGAAACCCTCGATTAACGATTTTTTTATCTCGCTGGCTGCTGATGCCAAAGAGGCCGCTGTAGGGATTGTGCTCTCCGGAACCGGCTCAGACGGCACCGCCGGCTTACGGGAGATTTTAGCCGCCGGCGGGGTCGCCTTTGTGCAGACACCCGACTCGGCTAAGTATACCGGTATGCCACAGTCCGCCCTGGATGCCGGCATAGGGGATTCCGTGCTGGCGCCTGGTGACATCGCCCTACGCTTAACTGAATTGGTGCGCGTGGAACAGACAAGCCTTGAGGGCAACCCGCCGGAGGTGCCCGAGCGGCTGCTAGAGCTATTGAAGGAGCACCTTCAGTGGGATTTTTCCGGCTATAAACCGGGAACCCTTAACCGACGTATTCGACGCCGTTTGGTAGCCACTCAACAAGTGGATATGACGGAATACCTTAATCTAGTGGAAAACGACCCTGTTGAACTTAATCTTTTAGCACGCGATATCTTGATCTCTGTGACGGCGTTTTTCCGCGATAAGGAGGCGTTTGAGGCGCTAGAAAAAGCCATCTACGCGATTGTCAAAGAAGCCGACGGTAATGCCATTCGCGTTTGGGTGGCTGGCTGTGCCACGGGGGAAGAGGCGTACTCGATCGCTATTTTGTTGGTCGAGGCAAAGCGCCAACAAAAAAGCCCTAGCATCGTGCAGGTGTTTGCCACCGATATTGACGACAATGTGCTAGAGATCGCGCGGCGTGGTTATTATGTAGGCCCTGCGCTTGAAGCGTTGCCGCAGGCATTAATTGAACGCTACTTTACGGCCAATGAGACAGGCTTTGAGGTGGGAAAAACGCTGCGAGATATGGTTGTGTTCGCCAAGCACAATCTGGTGAGCGACCCGCCGTTTCTACGCTTAAATTTGGTCACCTGCCGTAACGTTTTAATTTATTTTGATAGCGAGCTGCAGGCCAAAGTGTTGCAGCGTTTTCACTTTGGCCTGCTCCCTAATGGGGTGCTGTTTTTAGGCCGCTCAGAAAGCATTAGCCAGGCCGAGTCGCTTTTCACGCCGCTAAATCGACGCGAGCGTATTTTTCGCAAGCAAGGCGATAGCCACGAACTCGTCCAGAAAAGCCAATCGCCCACCCCAACGACGCGGCGGGTTAGACGCGAGAAAGATAGCCAACAGCCCGAGCGAGAGCCGCCCGCGCTTGAAAGGGGTGTTGAGCCGTTAGTCGAACCACCAAGTCTCGCTGCGGGCGCCAGTGTAGAAGATGAGCTAGCCGCCACCCGCGAGCATCTGCAATCGGTGATTCAGGAGCTCGCGACGGCTAACCAAGAGATGCAGTCGTTAAATGAAGAAGCGCAAGCTTCAAACGAAGAGCTCCAGGCTACCAATGAAGAGATGGAAGCCGCCAATGAAGAGCTGCAGGCGAGCAATGAAGAGTTAATCAGTCTCAACGATGAATTAAGTGTTAAATCTGCCGAGCTCTCGGCGCTCAATGAAGAGTACGTTTATCTTTACGACTCGTTAGAGTTTCCCCTGCTGGTGTTTGATACCAATTGTTGCTTAAAGCGCTATAACGCCCCTGCCGCTCGCTACTTTAATTTTCGCCCGACGGCGCTAAATCGGCATGTAAGCGGATTGAGGTTGCCTGACGCCCTAGGCGATATCGGCACGATTTTATCGCGTGTCATGAGCCAAGGCATGCCCGAAGAGCAAGCCGTCGATTTTGACGGTCGCTTGCTGCAGCGGGTCGTCACCCCGGGGATTAGCCGCGAGGGCAGCGTGGAACTCTTAGTCGTCACGCTGATGGACATCACGGATTTAAGCCAAACCCAGGCCAAGCTCAAACAGTTTGAAGCGCAGCTACACGCGCTGATGGAAAACACCACCATTATGCTCGCGCTAAAAGACCTAAATGGGTGTTATACGTTTGCCAACCCGAAGTTTCTCAAAGCGTTCGGGTTAAAAGAGGAGGATCTTATCGGAAAGAACCCTTTCGAGGTGTTCCCCGAAGATTACGCCGGCTCGGTATGGACGCGGGACTTAGAAGCGCTGCGCTATCAAAAAACGGTGGAAGCCGAACACGCCCTCATCGATGAGCGCGGCGAGCAGCAAATCTTTTCGACGACGCATCAGTTGCTGCGCGATGCCCAAGGCCTCCCTCAACTGATTTTGACCGAAGCGGAAGATATCACCAAGCGTAAGCTTGCCGAGCGGGAAATGCAGGTGGCCGCCAAAGTCTATGAGCAAGCGGGCGAAGCGATCATGGTCATTAATTCCCGCGGGCAGGTGCAATCGGTCAATGCGGCTTTCTCGCGGATTACCGGCTTTTCTGCAGAAGATGTGATGGAAAAACCCGCCGCTACGTTTTTATACGCTGAACCTAATAGCACGGTGCAGGGGGAGTCAGTTAGTGACGTTCACGCGACGGATATGACGACACTCCAGCGTCGCGATATAAATCGTCATGGTGACGGTCTTCAGGATGAAAGCGCTGACGATGAAACGAGTTGTGATGTCATCTGGGACGTGGTGAACAAGCATGGCTTTTGGCAAGGGGAGGTGTTGAATCAACGACGCAACGGTGAGTTTTTCTCCCAATGGCTTACGCTTAATTGTATTGCGTCAGATCGCTACGATGAGCAGCTTTACGTGGCGGTATTTTCTGATATTACCCATATCAAAGAGTCACAGCGCTACGCTGAGTACCTGGCGACGCACGATGCGCTCACCGATTTACCTAACCGCACGCTGTTTCAAGACCGCTTGCAACTGGCGATTGCCAATGCCCGACGCACCGAGCAGCCGAGCGCGCTGATGTTTTTGGATTTAGATAACTTCAAGACCATCAACGATACCCTCGGCCACGACGTGGGCGATGAGCTTTTGATACAGGTGGCGGCGCGGCTGCGCGAGTTAGTTCGGGAGTTGGATACCGTCGCCCGTCTCGGCGGGGATGAGTTTACCGTCATTCTGGTCGATACCACTATTGAGGGCGCCGAGCAGGTAGCAAAACGCATCGTCGAGTCGCTGGCTCGCCCATTCGAGGTGCGTCGGCATTCGCTGTTTGTGACCGCGAGTATCGGCTTGGCATTCTGCCCGGTGGATAGCGACAACGCCGCCGGCCTGACCAAAGCCGCGGATACCGCCATGTACCGCGCGAAAGAAAATGGCCGTGACCGGTTTGAGCTATTCAAACCAGAGCTGCAAGAGCAGCTAATGCGGGACGTGGCAATCGAACAGGGACTGCGCGAAGGCATGGAGCAAGAGCGGCTGACGCTGGTGTATCAGCCGAAGTTTGACAGCACGAAGCCGAGCAAGCTCGTGGGTGCTGAAGCGTTGTTGCGTTGGGAAGACCCTGAACTTGGCAAGGTAAGCCCCGCTGATTTTATTCCCGTCGCGGAGGCCACTGGCCTGATTTTAGAGCTGGATCGCTACGTGGCATTGATGCTGATACGCCAGCTTGCCGACTGGATTACCCAAGGGTTAAAGCCGATGCCTGTTGCCATGAACGTCTCCGCGCGTAGCTTTCAGGAGGAGCGTTTTGTCGCGCACTTGTTTAGTATCTTAAAGCAGTACCGCGTGCCGCATAGGTTAATTCAAGTTGAAATTACGGAAAGTACACTGGTAGACCGCTCAAGCTCGGCACTTGGAAATATTGAGAAGTTGCGCGAAGCTGGTATCAAACTGGCGGTTGACGATTTTGGCACTGGCTACTCATCGCTTGCCTATTTAAAGCGGATGCCACTGGCGGAGCTGAAAATCGATAAAAGTTTTGTGGATGGCCTTGGTGGAGAGGACGAGAGCGACCAAGCGATTGCGATGGCGATCCTGGGGATGGCAAAAGCGCTCAAAATTCGCACCGTGGGCGAGGGCGTGGAAACCCAGGCACAGCTTGCGTGGTTAGCTCACAATGGCTGCGATTTTGTCCAAGGCTATCTGCTATCTCGCCCGCTCACCTTGGACGATTACACGCAATTAATGTCAAGCCGTTGTGGTAACAGTTAAATACGAGCGGCTAACGGCAACCGGGTAGGGGTGCAACACACAAGGAGTGTTATTGATGGTTTATAGTCCTGGCTTTATTGCGCAATGCGAGCAAGAGAAGTTGCACCTCTCCGGTGCCATCCAGCCCCACGGCGTGCTGTTGGTGTGTGACCGCCAGGGACTTATCTCTCACGTGTCTGCTAACGTCGGGGATTGGTTAGGGGAAAATGCCTCACCGGCGGCTTTATTGGGGCAGGCGTTGCCACATTTCTTGCATGAGGTTGACGCCAGTGCGGCGCGCCTTAATCTCGGTGAGCGATATGTTGGCCAGTGCCATTTAGCCGAACAAGAGTTTGATGTCGTCGTCAGCGACAACGGCGAGCAGCGTCTCTTTGAGCTTTACCCGGTCACAGCGCACGCCCGCCCGCTGATGGCGCCGGTAACGTCGCAGCCGCTACCCGAAGACAAAGCCGAGCTTGCCAAACAGTGCGAGCAGCTACTGCAGACGCTACAAGAGATGAGCGGCTTTGATCGTGTGCTTTACTACCGCTTTCTGCCCGAGGGTGATGGTGAAGTAACGGCTGAAGTGGTTAATGATGCAAGCATGGGGCGCTACTTGGGGTTGCGCTTTCCGGCGAGTGATATTCCGCAAATCGCCCGTGAGCTCTATTTAAAAAACCCGTGGCGCACCATTCCCCATGGCGAAGCAGAGCCGGTAGCGATTGTCAGCCGTGAGGAGGGCGCTGTGCCTAATCTCTCGTGGGTCGACTTACGCAGCGCCTCACCGATTCACGTAGAGTACATGACCAATATGGGCGTAAGCGCCGCCGTATCGCTGCCGATTATTCTGGTAGGCGAACTCGACGCGCTGATTTCGTGTCACGCAGCAACGCCGCGCCAGTTGACTGTTAGCCAACTGAGCGCCATGCACGCCGAAGTTAACGCTTTTAATCTGCGCCTACGCGATTTCAAAGCGCGCCAGCGTTTGCAGGTATTTGATGGTTTGCAGCGCCATTTTGGTCAGGCGCAGGCCGCGATGATGCGTCATGGCTCTCTGGAAGCTGCTTGGCCGGAACTAAGCCAGTGGTTGTTGGATACCTTTCATGCCGACGGTGCGGTGCTGACAATCGGCGACACCCACTACACCCGAGGCAGTGTGCTGTCGAGGGAGGCACTGGTCGCGCTAAAGTCGCAGGTCGGCCAGGATGACCGTTCTTTATGGCTAAGCGAGCAACTCGCCCACGACTGTCCTGATCTCCCTCTAACGGCCATTGCGGGTGTGGCCGTGGTGCGCGATCTTGCCCTTGACCCGCATCACACCGCCGAGCTTTACCTGTGCCGCGAAGAGTCGCTTTACCAAGTGACCTGGGGCGGCAGCCCGGATAAACCAGTGGATTATCGTCAAGACGGGCGAGGCATTGCGCCAAGGCGCTCCTTTGAGGCCTGGGTAGAGCAGCGCTTTGGACATAGTCGTCCCTGGTCGCCTAGCGCTCGGCTTTACCTCCTTAAGCTGCGCGCCCTGCTACAGAAAGCCAAAACCCTACCCGAAGAGAAGGCTGCCAGTGGAAGCAGATGAACTTGCGCGTTTTCTCAAACGTTACACGCGCCAAGCGCACCATCGCGTTGATCAGCACCCAAGGCTCAAGCCGTTGATGCAGGCCGAGCTTGATCTTGCCGACTATGGTCGTGCGTTAGCCGCGCTTTACCCGGCGGTGAGCTGGCTGGAACATCGGGTGGCAAAAGCGCTTGAAGCCCTTGAGCTAGCTTACCCGCAGGTGCCGCGCGGTCCGTTATTAGCGGCGGATCTCGCTGCCCTTGGGCTTGCCCCTGCTCCTACTGCCCTTACGCCGCCAACCCAAGCGGAAGCAATGCCAGCGTCGAAAGCGTATGCCTTGGGCGCGCTGTACGTCCTTGAAGGTTCGCGTTTAGGCGGCGATATGATCGCCCACCATGTCCATCAGCGCTTGGGTAGCGACGCGCCGATGGGGTTCTTTACGGCGCCGCACCCGTTAGGCGATGGCTTCTGGCAGGCGTTTTGGCGCTTTGCCGCTGCCGAATGCCCACCTCGCGAGTGGGCTTCAATGGGCAATGCCGCGCAGCAAACCTTCGAAACCTTCAACGCGATGTTATCCCTAGCGCCCAGAGGATAAATGCATCCTGACGTGCGGCATCGCGCCACGCTTTAAACCGGCCTGAAGCGCCGCCGTGGCCGCTGTCCATATCGGTATGCAGCAAAATAGGGGCGTCGCCTTGCTGGCATTGGCTCACGCGGGCGTAAAATTTTGCCGGTTCCCAGTAACCTACCCGCGTGTCAAACCAGTTTCCTTCGATCCAGAGCGCGGGGTAGGTTTGCGCGGTGACGTTATCCAGCGGCGAGTAGGCAGCCATACGCTTGGCCACATCGGGCTCATCCGGATTACCCCATTCGCTGTATTCAGCCGTCGTGAGCGGCAACTCGGGGTTTTGCATGGTGCGCAGTACGTCGAGAAACGGCACGTCTAACACTGCCGCGCAAAAGGCGTTGGGTGCCCGATTGATGCAGGTGCCAATCAGCATGCCGCCGGCGCTAGCCCCTACTGCGACGATGCGGCGTGCATCACTGATACCACGTTCAACTAGGGCATCGCGGGCGGCGAGAAAGTCGTGAAAGCTATTCTCTTTATGCGCCATTTTGCCGTTTAAATACCACGGTTCGCCACGTTCACCGCCGCCGCGCACGTGCGCTACAGCAAAGGCGACACCTCGGGCGAGAAGTTCCAGCCGTGCAATCGAAAACCACGGGTCGAGTGGCTCGCCGTAAGCCCCATAGCCGTAAAGCAGCGTCGGCAGTGGCTGCCCATTTTCGATCCGATTGGCCAGGTCCGAACGCATTACGATGGAGACCGGCACCTGCTCGCCGTCGGCGCTTTGCGCCCAAATTTGCTGGCTTACAAGCTGTTCGGGCTGAAGATCGCCATAAAGCGGCTGCGTTTTGACCACGCGACGCTCGCCAGTGGGTAAATTCAACTCCACCCAGCGCGGTGGCTGAGTAAATGACTCTTCGCGCAGGCGAAGCCTCGTGGTGGCAAAGTGCGGGGCGTCCTCAAGAAGCTGCGAACAGGGTGTTTCGGGGAGCACTAAGTGCTCATCCAGCGTGATCTGGGGCGTTTCACTCGGGGCGTCATGCAGCACGAGCCGGCGCAAGTATACCTGCGCGTCTTGGTGGTCACGTTCGGCAACGACTAACCCCCAGGCGAACGCGTCGACGCCTTCCAACGTCGCATCTTGGCGGTGGGCGAGCAGCGTTTGCCAAGCGTTGTGGGCGTCGGCGCCACCCGCCAACGCGTGCGCTTCATTGATCGCATCAAGCTGAAAATGCGGCCCAGCATGATTATGCAAGCGGTAGAAAGCGCCAGGGCGATGCTCGATGCTTGCCTCGACGCCGGGCTTTCGTGGGTGCAGGCAACACAGCGTTGCATCCGGCGTTTGGGCCGGGAGCGCGTGAATCTCGCTGGTGTCTTTGGAAGCGGATTCGACTAATAACCACGTCTTAGATCGCGTTTTGCCGATGCCCACCCAGAATTCGGCGTCCGATTCTAAAAACACGCATGCGGGTGCACCGGCAGAGATCCTTCCATCGCGCCAGGAAAGCGGTAGCCGCCAAATGCTATCCGGGCGCTGGGTCGCATCAAAACGGGTGAAAAGTAACGTGGCGCCGTGCGCGGTTTGATCTTCTGCCCAGCACAAGCTCGGGCCAATATCGTCGAGTAGGCGAAGCGGTATTCCATCGGGCAGGCGTTTAAGCCACAGGGCGAAGCGCTCATCGCCTTGGGTGTCTTCCGTCCAGGCAAGCCACTGCTCGTCGGGGGGAAGGGCCATATCGCCAATGTCGAAAAAGTCATGCCCCGCAGCGCGCTCGGGCAGGTCAAAAAAACACTCACGCTGGGTCGGTTGGTCGTTGGGGTAGCGCCACCAGCGGGGGTAGTCGTCGTCAGCGCCGGTTTCGCTGTAGAACGTAAAGTGGTCAAGTGCGGTCTCAAGGCCGGTGATGGCCAGCTCTCGGCGCGCCAGATGGCCGTCGTAGAGAGAGTTGGCTAGCGGCTCAAGCGGAGTAAACCACGCAGTGTGCTGCGCATTAGCTGACTCGAGAAATGCACGTACTTCGGGCGCTTCGGCGTTTTCTAACCAGTGCCAGTGCGGGTCGTCGGCATGAAAATAGCGTGTGACAGGCGAATGGCTTGCGTTGCTTGGCTGTGCTTTGCTCAATTGATAGGTACCATTAACAAAATGAGTGTCGGGCACATTGGCCCGCGTGAAACGTATCGTGTGAGGGTATTATGCTGTTTGCTGATTCAATGTCACTGCTTTGGTTAACCTATTACGGCGTTTCGCTGTTGGTGTTAGTGGCCGTTTACTTCGCGTTGGCGCTATTGCCGCGCTTGCCGCGTTTAGTGTTGACCTGGGGCATCGCTGGCGCCATGTGGACGCCGGCGCGTTTTCGTTTGCCGCTAGTAGAAGAGGGTGAGTTTTACACCGGTTGGGCACCGTCGGCGATGGTGGCGGCCGTCGGCGTTATAGAAAGCAACGCAAGCGCGTTACGCGCAGGGCTAATGTGGCTTTTACTCGGTGTGATACTCGGTGCGTTGGTAGGGGGCGCGCTTTGGTGGTGGCGTCGCTCGACGGCAGGTGTGCGTGAGGAAAAAGACAATGACGCCACACCTGATGAGCCTCAAGCGACGCCACGTCAGGCAACGCCACGTCGCGAGCCGGTGCTCTAACCTACCCAAGGAGCGGCAGGATGTGTGAACTTTTGGGCATGAGCGCTAATGTGCCGACCGATATTTGCTTTAGTTTCGCCGGGTTTTTGCACCGCGGCGGCGGCACCGGCCCACATCGCGATGGCTGGGGCATTGCGTTTTATGAAGAAGGGGGCTATCGCGAATTTCGCGACCCGCACCCCTCGGTGGATTCTCCCATTGCCCGGCTGATTTGCGACTACCCCATTAAATCCAACGTGGTGATCAGCCACATTCGCCAAGCCAATGTGGGGGGCGTGCGCCTGGCCAATACACATCCTTTTACCCGCGAGATGTGGGGCCGCCCTTGGTGCTATGCCCACAACGGCCAATTGAATAAAGAGTGGAATGGTTTACCGCTGGGAACGTATACGCCGGTGGGTTCCACCGATAGTGAGCATGCGTTTTGTTTCTTGATGGGCGAGCTACGCCGCGCCTTCCCTGAGCCACCGTCTGATTCCGTGCGTTTGTGGCAGCATCTTCATGTCTTGTGCGAACGCCTGCGCGCGCTGGGTGTCTTTAATTTACTGCTTTCCGATGGCGTGTATTTATACACCTACTGCTCGACGAAACTGGCGCACATCACCCGCCGCGCGCCCTTTGGTGAGGCCGAGCTTTCTGATGCGGAGCTCACGGTGAATTTTGTCGAGCACACCACGCCCAACGATATTGTTTCGGTGATTGCGACCGAACCGCTCACGCACAATGAAACCTGGCAACACATGGCGCCCGGCGAGCTTTTAGTATGGAAGGAGGGCGAAATTCAAGCCCGTTTTAGCGCTGAATAAAGGATAAGAATAAAACAAAAGTTTCAATCGGGCGTTTTACTCTATTGGTAGAGTCGTATATCGTTTATCGCCAGTGTTAATGAAAAACAATAAGGTCGGTGTCAGTATCGACCCCAATAGCGGAGATTGCTGATGAGCGAGCATGCCAATACACCCGTTAACCAAGAGCGCGTTCTTCACGGGCCACCACTTGAGGGGTTAGAGCATTACGACTCAGTGACGGATGTGTTTCACGCTGCAGTGGAACGATTTTCTTCCAAGCCGGCTTTTACTTGCATGGGGCAGACGCTAAGTTTTGCCGACCTTGACCGCCTATCAGGGGATTTTGCTGCCTGGCTTCAACATGAAACTGACCTTGAGCCAGGGGATCGTATCGCCATCCAGCTGCCTAACGTGTTGCAGTTCCCGGTGGCGGTATTTGGCGCGCTGCGTGCGGGTCTTGTCGTCGTAAACACCAACCCGCTCTACACCGAGCGGGAGATGGCGCACCAGTTTAAAGATTCCAACGCCAAAGCGATTGTGATTCTGGCCAATATGGCCGATAAGCTAGAGCACGTGCTGGATAAAACCGATATTAAGCACATATTGGTCACTGAACTTGCCGATCTTCACGGTGCACCCAAACGCTGGCTGGTGAATGCCGTGGTGAAACACGTCAAGAAAATGGTGCCGTCTTACTCACTGCCGAGTGCGCTAGGTTTTCGTGAGGCGCTAAAAAAAGGCGCATCGCTTGAGCACCAAGATGTCCATCGCGATCAGGAAGATCTCGTCGCCCTGCAGTATACCGGTGGGACGACAGGTATGCCGAAAGGTGCGATGCTGACGCACCGCAACCTTGTAGCGAACATGCTGCAAGCGCGTGCAGCGATTGGAGGCAACTTAACCGACGGCGAGGAACTGGTTGTTGCACCTCTGCCGGTTTATCACATCTACACCTTTACGGTTAACTGCTTGTTTTTGATGGAAACCGGCAACCACTCGCTGCTGGTTACCAACCCGCGCGATTTAGACAGTTTTGTTAAAGAGCTGAAAAATCTACCGTTTACCGGGTTTATCGGCTTAAACACGCTGTTTAACGCGCTATGCAACCGCGAGGACTTCAAGCAGTTGGATTTCTCCAAGCTGCACCTGACGATTTCCGGCGGTATGGCGCTGACGAAAACCGCCGCCAAGCGTTGGGAAGAAGTGACGGGCTGCCCCGTAGCGGAAGGCTACGGCCTGACCGAAACCTCGCCAATTGTGAGCTTTAATCCCAGTGATGGCATCCAGCTGGGTAGCATCGGCAAGCCGGTGGCGGGCACCGCCGTCAAGGTGGTAGACGTTGACGGTAACGACTTACCCCTCGGCGAATCGGGTGAGCTGTGCGTGAAAGGCCCGCAGGTGATGAAAGGCTATTGGCAGCGCGAAGAAGAAACCCGGCACTCGATTGACGCCGATGACTGGTTCCACACCGGCGACATCGCCGTTCTGCAAGAAGATGGGTATATCCGCATTGTTGATCGCAAGAAAGACATGATTCTTGTCTCGGGCTTTAACGTCTACCCCAACGAAATCGAAGATGTCGTCGCGGCGCACCCGGATGTTTTGGAGAGCGCGGCCGTCGGCGTTACGGACGAAACCAGCGGAGAGGCGATTAAACTCTACGTCGTGGCCAAAAATGACCAGCTCGATACGAAAACGCTGCGCGACTGGTGCAAAAAAGAACTGACGGGCTATAAAGTGCCGAAATACGTTGAGTTTCGTGACGAATTGCCCAAAACCAACGTGGGCAAGGTGCTGCGTCGTCAGCTGCGCGATGAGGATAGCGCATCACGCTAGGTTAGCCGCGAACCAAGCGAAAGCGTTACACTATGATGGCCCGCTCAGATGAGCGGGCTGTGTTGTTTTTGAGACCGGATAGGAACCAACGCCGATTGTGACCACTGATACCCCTTCCTACCAGAGCGATGCGCAGCGCCTTGAGCGCCTCTTTCAGGCCACTTCTACCTTGATGCACCGCGATGCCGAGGCGCTGAATAAGCGCTTGGCCGGGCTAAAGCGGCGCCTGCGTGAGCAAAAGCCTATTGATCGCGGGCTGGAGAACGTTGAGCAGGAAGTGGCACGTGCGCAAGGCGTGATCGAGCAGCGTAAGCAACAGCGTGTCACACTCAATTATCCCGCTGAGCTCCCCGTGGTGGAGCGCCGCGAGGATATCCTTCATGCCCTGCGTGATCATCAAGTCGTCATCGTGGCGGGGGAAACCGGCTCGGGGAAAACCACCCAGTTGCCCAAAATTTGTTTGGAGCTGGGTCGCGGTCGGCGTGGCGTGATCGGTCACACCCAGCCGCGACGGCTCGCCGCACGTAGCGTGGCCACGCGCCTCGCCGAAGAGCTCGAAGTGCCGCTGGGTGAGCAGGTGGGGTATCAGGTGCGCTTCACTGACCAGAGCAGCCAATCCACTCTGGTCAAGCTGATGACCGACGGTATTCTGCTGGCCGAAACCCAGCACGACCCGCTGCTGCTTCGCTATGACACGATCATTATCGACGAGGCGCACGAACGCAGCCTTAATATCGACTTTCTGCTCGGCTACCTCAAACGCTTGCTACCCAAGCGGCCCGATCTCAAGGTCATCATTACCTCGGCGACCATCGACGTGGAGCGCTTTGCCGCGCACTTTGGCACCACCGACGCTCCAGCCCCAGTGGTGGAAGTCACCGGGCGCACCTATCCGGTTGAGGTGCACTACCGGCCGCTGATGCGCGAAGGCGAGGACGAAGAAGACCGCACGCTGCAGGAAGGGATTCTCCACGCGGTGGAGGAAATTGAGCAGATTGAGCGCGCCAAAGGCTGGCTGCACGGCCCGCGCGATGTGCTTATCTTTTTGCCCGGCGAGCGGGAAATTCGCGAAACGGCAGACACGCTGCGTCGCGCCGACCTTAAAGGCACCGAGATTTTGCCGCTGTACGCGCGACTTTCCAACGCCGAGCAGAATCGCGTGTTCGCACCCCATAAAGGTCGACGGATCGTGTTGGCGACCAATGTGGCGGAAACCTCGCTCACCGTGCCCGGTATTCGCTACGTGATCGACCCGGGTTTGGTGCGCATCAGCCGTTACAGCTACCGCTCCAAGATTCAGCGCCTACCCGTTGAGCCTGTAAGTCAGGCGAGTGCCAACCAGCGTAAGGGCCGCTGCGGGCGTATCGCGGAAGGGGTGTGTATTCGCCTCTATGACGAAGAAGACTTTCTCTCGCGGCCTGAGTTTACCGACCCGGAAATCCAGCGCACCAATCTGGCCTCGGTGATTCTCTCGATGCTGGCGCTGAAACTCGGAGAGATTGAAGCCTTCCCGTTCGTGGATCCGCCGGATAGCCGCTTTATTAAAGATGGTTTTCGTTTGCTGTTTGAACTCGGCGCGGTGAGCGAAGCGCAGCGGCTGACCAAGCTGGGGCGAAAGCTGGCGCGGCTACCTATCGACCCGCGTCTTGCGCGCATGGTGCTGGAAGGCGCCGAACGCGGCAGCCTGCGTGACGTGCTGGTGGTGGTTTCGGCGCTGGCGATACAGGATCCCCGCGATCGCCCGGCCGATAAACGCCAAGCGGCGGACCAAGCGCATCAGCGCTGGCACGATCCTGACTCCGATTTCGTTGCGCTTTTAAACCTCTGGCACGGCGTGGAGAATGCCCGCGAAGCGTTATCGGGCAACCAGTTGCGGCGCTGGTGCCGTGATCACTATATTAACTACCTGCGGGTGCGCGAGTGGCACGATACCTTCCGTCAGCTGCGCCAGCTGCTGCGCGATATGGAGATCGAGGTGCCAGCCCCGCTGCCCCGCGACCCGGAGCAGAGCGAAGAGCAAGCGCGCCAAACACGGCGCAAAACCTCGGGCAAACTACATCAGTCATTGCTATCCGGGCTTTTATCGCACGTAGGGCTTTTGACCGAAAACCGCGAATATCTCGGCGCGCGTAATCGCAAGTTCATGATTCACCCCGGCTCCGGGCTTGCCAAGAAATCGCCCAAGTGGGTGATGGCGTTTGAGTTGGTCGAGACCTCGCGGCTTTTCGCCCGCACGGTGGCCAAAATCGACCCGACTTGGATCGAGCCCCAGGCGCAGCATCTGGTCAAACGCAGTTATGCTGACCCGCACTGGGAGATGAAGCGCGCCCAGGTCGTGGCCAAAGAGCAGGTGACGCTTTTTGGCTTGCCGATTGTGACCGGGCGCCGAGTCCACTATGGTCCTATCGCCCCCGAGGAGTCCCGAGAGCTATTTATCCGCCGCGCGTTGGTCGAAGGCGAATTTCGCACTCAAGGCGAGTTCTTCGCCCATAACCGTGCCCTGATCGATGAAGTGACCGACTTGGAAGACCGCGCGCGTAAACGCGATATCTTGATCGATGAAGAAACCCTTTTTGCCTTTTATGACGAGCGCATCCCGACCGATATCGTCAACGGTAAAGGCTTTGAACATTGGCGCAAACAGGTCGAGCGTGATGACCCCAATGCGCTCAAGCTCGACTTGGAGACGCTGAAAGCCCGCGATGCGAAAGAAATCACCAAGACGCAGTACCCCGATCACTTAACGCTGGGTGGCGTTAGCTATCCGCTAAGCTATCATTTTGCCCCCGGGGCGGAAGACGACGGTGTGACCATCACGGTGCCAGCGGCAATGCTGTCGCAATTGCCCGTTCATGCGCTTGAGTGGTTGGTGCCGGGGCTTTTGCGAGAGAAGTGCATTGCGCTGATGAAATCGCTGCCCAAGTCGATCCGCCGTCAGGTGGTGCCGATCCCCGATTGGGTCGATGCGGCATTGGAGACACTGGTACCCGATGAGCGACCTCTGACGGAAGCGTTAGGCGAGTTTATTCGCCGCCGCACGGGTACTCGTGTGCACTCCGATGATTGGCGCTTGGATCAGTTAGAACCGCACTTGATCATGAACGTGCGAGTGGTCAATCACGCGGGTGAGGTATTAGGGCAAGGCCGCGATGCGCGCGCACTGGAAAAACGCTTTGAGGAGGCGGCAAGTGCCGGTGCCCAAGCGCTCGCCTCGCAGGCAACTGCGGCGAGCGCCGTGGCCGAGCTTCCCGATAAGCCGCTTCCCGAATCGAAAGTCACCGAGCAGGCGGGTATTCGCGTGGAAGCCTACCCGGCGCTGGTGAGTGAAAACGATCAATTCAACGTAGCGTTATTTGATCATCCCGCTAAGGCGGAGGCCGCCCACCGCGATGGCGTAGCGCGCCTGGCGATGGCGAAATGCCCCGATCAAGTGAAAGCCATCAAGCGCCTACGCGGGGTGGAAACCTGTGCACTGTTGTTTGCCAAGGTGGGCAGCAAGCAGGCGCTGATCGACGACTTGGTGCGGGCGACGTTTACCCAAGTGGTCGCGGTCGACCCGCTGCCGCGCGCCTCGGGTGAGCTTTCATCGCGCCTTGAAGGCAGCCGCGATGCGTTGGTTCCGCATGCCGAGGCGCTACTGGCTCAAGCGGATGCTGCGTTAAAAGCACACCTAGACGTCAGCAAAAAGCTAAAAGGCGAGCTAAACTTTGCCTTGGCGTTGACGTATAGCGATATCAAAGCGCAGATGCAGCGATTGGTTTATCCCGGCTTTATTCGTGATGCCGGTGAGTGGCTGACGGAATATCCGCGCTATATGCAGGCGGCGCTGATTCGGCTAGAAAAAGCCCCCCGCGAGCGTGGGCGCGATCAGCTGTTAATGAGCGAGGTTCAGGCGTTAGAAGCACGCTGGGATGCTCGCCGCGAGTCTCAGCGGCGGGGGAATGTTGAAGACCCAACGCTTGTTGCCTTTGGCTGGTGGCTACAAGAACTACGTGTTTCACTATTTGCCCAACAGTTAGGTACTAAGATGCCGGTGTCGGTTAAGCGTTTGGAAAAACACTGGCAGGCGATTACGGATGCGTAGCGAGGCTACGAGTAGATGTATGGGAAAGCGCTAGCCAAACCGCCGCGAAAAGCACACAGTAACGTTATCGGCGCTGCTGGCAACGCAATATGAGCCCGCTTATGGTGGGAAAAGGCGGCACTCGCCGAGAGGAGATAGGCATGACAGACGTGGTGATTACCGGTACAGGGCTTTTTACGCCGGAACACGCCATTGATAACGACGCGCTGGTCGCGGCGTTCAATACATGGGTAGAACAAGAGAACGCACGCAACGCCGAGGCGATTGCTGCTGGCGACTGCGAGCCGCTAGCCTACTCAAGCAGTGAATTTATTGAGAAAGCCTCCGGCATCAAAAGCCGCTACGTGCTTGATGCCGAAGGAATTCTTGATCCCCAGCGGATGCGCCCTAAGCTTCCTCAGCGCAGTGACGATGCGCCTTCGGTCCAGTGTGACATGGCGATCAAAGCGGCGACACAGGCGCTTCAAACCGCTGGGGTGGAGGCGCAGGATATCGAGCTTGTCATTGTGGGGTGCTCCAATTTAGAGCGTGCCTATCCGGCAGTTGCCGTGGAAGTGCAAGATGCGCTGGGCGCGCAGGGGTATGGCTTTGACATGAACGTGGCTTGTAGCTCGGCGACGTTCGCGATTGAAACGGCCGCTAACGCGATTATATCTGGAAGCGTGAAACGAGCGTTGGTGGTCAATCCAGAGATATGCTCGGCACATTTAAACTTTCGAGATCGTGACAGCCACTTTATTTTCGGCGATGCTTGTACAGCTGTAGTGTTAGAAAATAAGCACGTGGCGACGGCATCAGAACAGTACGAAGTATTAGGCACCAAGCTAGTCACGCGCTTTTCAAACGCTATCCGCAATAACGCGGGCTTTTTGAACCGCGTAACGGACAGTGACCCGTTGGCCTCCGATAAGCTGTTTGTGCAAGAAGGACGGCGCGTGTTCAAAGAGGTTTGCCCGCTGGTGGCAAAGCTGATCACCGAGCACCTAGCTTCGCTAGAGCTTAACAGTGTTGATCTCAAGCGTATGTGGTTGCACCAAGCCAACCGCCACATGAATGACTTGATTGCACGCAAAGTGCTGGGTGTTGACCCCGATGAAATACAAGCGCCGATTATTCTTGACCGCTACGCCAATACCAGCTCGGCAGGTTCGATTATCGCGTTTCACCTGCACCGAGAGCGGCTTGCCAGCGGTGATATCGGCGTGATTTGCTCGTTTGGTGCGGGTTACAGTGCCGGAAGCATCATACTGCAGCGCGTTTAATCTGTTTGAGAGGACATTTTAGAGAGAAATGCTCATGTCGACGTTTTCCCATTCGCGCGCGAAGGAATGCCTGCAACGCGCCAAGTGGTTCCCCCTTACGCTGGGCTTAACAGTGTTTTTAGCAGGCTGTGCCAGCTCGCAAACCGCCGGAGCACCGCATCCTGAAGACCCGTGGGAAGGCTTCAATCGGCGAGTTTTTGTCTTCAATGATGTGCTTGATCGCTACGCATTAAAGCCGGTGGCGCGTGGTTATCGCTTCGTGACACCCGACCCGGTAGAAACCAGTGTGGGTAACTTTTTTTCTAACCTGGGTGAGGTACGCACGGTGGTTAATAGCCTGCTGCAGGGAAAGGGAAGAAACGCCAGCCTTTCCACCTCGCGCTTAATCATCAACTCCACGGTGGGAGTCGGCGGGCTCTTTGATGTTGCCACCAAGATGGAAATTACCGGTGATGAGGAAGATTTTGGTCAGACGCTTGCTGTTTGGGGGTGGGATGATTCGCGTTATTTAGTGCTACCGCTGTTAGGTCCGAGTACGCTACGCGATACGACAGGCTTGCCTGCAGATCGTGCCGCCAACCCCGTGATGTATTTAAACGATGAGACAGCGGAAATTGCCCTGACGGTGTTAGACGTGGTGGATACGCGCGCCGGGTTGCTTGATCGTGAAGCGATGATTCAAGGCGACCGCTACCGCTTTATTCGTGATGCCTACCTGCAAAGCCGTCGGTTTGAAATCAACGATGGCGAATTGGGTGATGACCCCTTTGCAGCAGACGACTTTGAATTTGATGATGCAGATTTCGATGACGCCGACTTCGATGAAAATGGCGCTGACTGAGGTTTTTCATGCGGCGTTCTAAGCAGCTGATTGCAGTCATTGACGAGCCTGGCGACGAGCGCGATGCTCTTGCTGAGGCGATTACCTGCAAAGACATGGGCGTATATGCCGCCGATAGTATCGACCACTTGCCGGTTGAAACGGCGTTGATCGTCGCGCATGCGCGTGCGGTGCCGCGTCAGCAGTGGTCGCAGCTAACACGCTGCTTACCGACGCTGGTGGTAAGCGACTCGCGCCAAGACGCCGATCTGATCAAAGCGATCGACGTTGGGTTGGTGGACTACATTGTTCACCCGCTGCGACACGCGGAACTGTTGCGCCGTATGATTCGTAAAGCTATCGAGCTTAACACCCTAGCGCTTGAGCGCGAACGCGACCGTGAGCGGTTGGCGGAGCTGAATGAAAGCCTGGAAACACATCTCGCGTTGCTGCGAATGGATCAGCAAAGTGGCGGGCATATTCAACGTCGGCTGCTACCGGTGCACCCGAAAGTCATCAACGGCGTCTATTACGACTACTGGTTTGCGCCGTCGCTTTACTTATCGGGTGATTTTCTCGATTACCAGCGCTACAACGAGCGCTACAGTGCCTTTTACTTCGCGGATGTTTCGGGCCATGGGGCGTCTTCCGCCTTTGTGACCGTGTTGTTGAAGTATTTATGCAATCGCTGGCTGAGTGAATGGGACGGAAAGTACCCAGAGCGCTTACCCGCTGATTGGTTGGCGGCCCTTAATCGCGAGCTTCAAGGGACCGATATTGGCAAACATGCCACACTTTTTGTCGGCGTGATTGACCATCAGGCACAGACGCTGCACTATTCTCTCGGTGCGCAATTGCCCATGCCGTTGCTGCACGCCAACGGACAACTTATACGCTTGGAAGGGGAGGGAATGCCGGTCGGGCTTTTTCCTGATGTTGACTACCCCTCACTGAGTTGTGAGCTACCGCCGCAATTTACTCTCTGGCTATGTTCAGATGGCGTTTTGGAATGCTTGCCGGGTGATACGCTCGACTCGCGGCTCAAGGAACTTGAGCATTTAGTAAGTGAGAGTGCTACGCTTGAGCAACTGCACGAACGGCTAGCTGTCACTAGCAACCACATCTCATCCGATGAGGCGCTAGACAACAGCGATAGCCCCGACCGCAATGCTCTGCCCGACGATCTGACAATCATGATGGTGAGCGGATTTGGTCATGCTGATTGAAGAAGGCCGCATTAAAGCGGCGTTCGAATCCGGTGTTTTTGTTTTAAAACTCAGTGGTGACGTACGACTGACGCTTTGTGCAACGCTTGATAGCCAAGCAAAGCAACTCGCGCAAACGCCTGGGCTGAAGGCGCTAATGATTGATCTGCGAGAGGCCACGAATGTGGACTCCACGGCGCTGGGGTTTCTGGCTAAAGTGGCGATGGCCGTAAAAGGCCGCTTGGAACAGTCACCCACCATTATCGTGGATAACCCCGACGTTCGCCAAATGCTTGATGTAATGGGCTTCGCGCGCTTTTTTACATTGATGCAAGAGCCTCTAGCAGAAAACCTGCCAACTGCCGAAGAAGAGCTGCCTGAAGTGCCGGCTGATGAAGAAGGCTTGCGCAATCGTATTCTGGAAGCGCATCGTATTTTAATGCATATCAACGATCACAATCGTGAGCAGTTTCAGCCGCTCGTTGAAATGCTAGAGTCGCAGGATCCAGGCTCACAACCGCCCAAATAACTGGCGTTGCCAAGGCTAAGTTGCCAAAGGCTAGAAGGCAGGCTTGCTTGCCTCTTAGCCTTTGGATCTGGTTCTTATGCTTCTTGGCGCAACTTGCCTAGTAACGTTTCGAGCTGGCGCTGATCGGCCATAAACTTGCGAATCCCCTCCGCCAGTTTGTCAGTGGCCATTTCGTCTTCGTTCATCGCCCAGCGAAAACTTGCCTGATCAAGCGGCTCACCGGGTTTGCGGTCGGCATCTAGCGGGCACAGCTCTCTAGGAAGCTCACCTTGCTTCTGGTCGAGTTCGTCTAACAGTTTGGGCGAGATCGTTAATCGGTCGCAGCCCGCCAGCGCTTGAATCTCCCCAATATTGCGAAAACTTGCGCCCATCACGATGGTGGGGTAACCGTGTTCTTTATAATGCTCATAAATGCGCTTGACCGACTGAACACCGGGGTCATTGGCGCCGCTAAAGTCGGCATCTGGGTGACGTGCTTTATGCCAATCGAGGATACGCCCGACAAACGGAGAGACCAGGGTAGCCCCCGCATCGGCGCAGGCTTGTGCCTGGGCAAAGCCAAATAACAGTGTCAGGTTGGTGCGAATGCCATCGCGCTCCAGTTCTTGTGCTGCCTGAATGCCTTCCCACGTGGACGCGACTTTAATCAAAATACGATCGGCGCTGACCCCTTCGCGTTGGTAACGATCAATCAGCGAGTGAGCGCGCTTAATGGTTGCTTCACGATCAAACGACAGACGTGCGCTGACTTCCGTTGAGACGTAACCGGGTATCAGCGCGCTAATTTCGCTGCCGATATCGACGGCAACGCGATCAACCGCATCATCAATATCAGTGCTTTCTTGGGCGATGCGCGCCAACCGCTCACGGCGATCTTCTTGCTGCGCAGCTTGCAGAATCAACGACGGATTGGTAGTGGCATCTTCTGGGGTAAAACGGCGAATAGTCTCAAGGTCGCCCGTATCGGCCACCACGGTGGTCATTGTTTTTAACTGTGAGAGAAGGCTTGTTGCCATGTCATGCTCCTTAAGAAGGGTTACCGTTACTTTAACAAGGTGTATAGGCATCGAACAGACGCCGACAGCGAGCGTTTAAGCCGATATACTTAGCACTCTATCGAATTGTCTCTATTTATTGACTATCAAATGGAAAACGTCATGCAGCTTAACCCACGTCGTGTCGCGCTGTTGGTAGCGGCCAACACGGCGCTTGCGCCTTTTGCCATCGATGCCTACTTGCCAGCGATGTCGTCACTGGCGGAAAGCGTTAAAGCGAGTATTCATCATACGGAACTCTCGATCAGCGTGTTTTTATTCGGTTTTGCGCTGGGACAGCTCTTATTTGGCCCCCTATCAGACCGAGTCGGGCGCAAGCCGGTATTAATGGGAGGCCTGGTGGTCTTTGCGCTGGCAAGTTTAATGATCACCCAGGTGGAAAGCTTGCCGACGTTACTGGCATGGCGTTTTGTTCAAGCGCTAGGGGGCGGTGCTTGTGTGGTTAACTCCGCAGCCATTGTGCGGGATTGTTTTCAAGGGCGTGAAGCGGCAAGGGTTATGTCCACGATGGCGATGATTATGATGTTAGCGCCATTGGTCGCGCCGGCGGTAGGGAGTTTATTGCTTTACGTGGCGGGTTGGTGGCTAATTTTTGTATTTTTGGCCGCTTATGCTGGGTTTTTGTTGTGGTTATTAAGCACACATTTGCCCGAAACGCGGGATATGACATTGCCCGCGGCCTCACCGCGCCAAGTGCTGAAAAACTACGCCAGCGTGCTAACCCATAAAGAGGGTATGGGTTATATCTGCGCCGTCGCGGCATCGTTTGCGGGCTTGTTTGCCTTTGTAACCGCGTCACCGTTTCTGTACCTGGAGTATTTCTCACTTTCACCCGCCCTTTATCCCTTTATTTTCGGTGTCAATGTGGTGGTGATTGCGCTCTCCAACCGGGTCAATATTTACTTGTTAAAAAATCGCACCCCCCAGCAGAATTTACGCTTAGGCCTTGGGGTGCAGTTATTTGCGGCTAGCGCCTTGGTGTCAATGACGCTTTTCGACGTGGTGAGCTTACCGCTAGTGGTGGTGTTAGTGATGATGTTTACCGGCATGATCGGCCTGATTACGCCGAATGCGATTTCATCGCTTCTCGATCATTTTGGCCATATCAGTGCCACGGCAACGGCGCTTCTTGGCGGTATTCAGTTTAGCTCTGGGGCGCTTGCTGGCGTGTTGGTTGGGTTATTTGAAGTCGAACACCTGTGGCCGATGGTGCTTACCATGTTGGCCGCATCGCTGGTGGGCAACATCGGGGTACGCCGTTTGACACCAAAACAATGAGCCGAAAAAAAGTGGTCAAAATTCTTGCATGAAGATTTTATGACAGAAATATATGTCATTAAGCTGTCACAAAAAGCGTGCAAGGTGTGTCGTGCGAAAGCCAGATCCCTTACATGAACAGGAGTTATTCGCATGAACCGTATTCTTAAAACCACCGTTATCGCAGCTGCTGTAATGAGCGTTGCCGGTGTTGCCCAGGCACGCGATCAAATCCGTATCGTTGGTTCTAGTACCGTTTACCCGTTTGCCAGCTACGTGACGGAAGAGTTCGGTGCGACTACCAACTACCCGACCCCTGTTATCGAATCAACCGGTTCGGGCGGTGGTTTGCGTTTGTTCTGTAACGGTGT
>JBNJFC010000008.1:0-43689 GCA_051746485.1 Pseudomonadota bacterium | reverse complement strand
CGCGATCGTACGGACGCTCCCAACTGGTATCCATTAGATCCGCCATGGTGTGTGGGGCGTTGACCAGCGGGTTATTTTCCAGTGGCCACTCGCCGCTTTTCACCTTGCCGATCTCCTCGCGGATACGGATCATCGCCTCGCAGAAGCGATCAATTTCGTAGCGTGACTCCGACTCGGTGGGCTCGATCATCAGGGTCCCCGGCACCGGAAAAGACATTGTCGGCGCGTGGAAGCCGTAATCCATAAGCCGCTTGGCGATATCCTCTTCACTGATGCCTGAGGCGGCTTTTAGCGGGCGGATATCGATAATGCACTCGTGGGCAACGGTGCCATTTTCGCCTTTGTAGAGCACCGGGTAGCTGTCTTCCAGGCGCTTGGCGATGTAGTTGGCGTTGAGAATGGAAAGCTCGGTTGCCTCGCGCAAGCCGCGCGCGCCCATCATTTTGATGTACGCCCAAGAAATCGGCAGGATAGAGGCGCTGCCAAAGGCAGCAGCGGAGACGGCGCCACTGGTTGCTTGCACCCCTTCAATCGGAGTGACGGTGTGGTTAGCCACAAACGGTGCAAGATGCGCTTTGACGCCAATCGGCCCCATGCCTGGGCCGCCACCGCCGTGGGGAATACAGAACGTCTTGTGCAGGTTGAGGTGCGAAACATCGCCGCCGAAATCGCCGGGGCGAGTAATGCCGACCTGGGCGTTCATGTTGGCGCCGTCAACGTACACCTGCCCACCGTGCTGGTGCACCACGTCGCACACTGCGCGTACGTGGGATTCAAACACCCCGTGGGTGGACGGGTAGGTGATCATGATCGCCGACAATGTATCGCGGTGCTGTTCGGCTTTCTGGGTGAGGTCATCCAAGTCGATGTTGCCATCGCTATCGCACTCAACGACCACGACCTTCATCCCTAGCATGGCGGCAGAGGCAGGGTTGGTGCCGTGCGCGGAGCTGGGAATCAAGCACACATTGCGGTGCGCTTCATTCTGTGCGGCCTGGTAGCGGCGAATGGCCAAGAGACCCGCGTATTCGCCCTGAGCACCGGAGTTGGGCTGCATCGAGATGTGGTCGTAGCCGGTAATCTCGACCAGGAATGCTGCTAACTCATCGATCATCTGGTGGTATCCCGCCACCTGGTCGCGCGGCGCAAACGGGTGCAGGTGGGCGAAGGCTGGCCAGGAAACCGGAATCATCTCGCTGGTCGCGTTGAGCTTCATGGTGCACGAGCCCAGCGGGATCATGGCATGCGCCAGCGACAGGTCTTTGTTTTCCAAACGTTTCAAGTAGCGCAGCATCTCGGTTTCGCTGCGGTAACGTTTGAACGTCGGGTGTGTGAGAAAGTCACTTTCACGCTGGCAGGCGTGGGGAATCCCGGACACGCCATCCGCGACGACGCTTTCATCTAGCGACGCCACGGATAGGCCGTGTTCATCGCCGAGGATCACGTCAAACAACAGCGCGACATCGTGTGCGGTCGTGGTTTCATCCAAGCTGATACCCACATCACCGCCGGCGAAGAAGCGTAGATTAACATCGTGAGTCATGGCGCGACCGTGAATCTTGCCGCTATCCACGCCGGTTAAGCGCAGCGTATCGAACCAGGTATCGTGCGCGAGGGCTACGCCCGCTTGCTTGAGGCCGTGAGCAAGAATTGTGGTCAAGCGCTGTACGCGGTGGGCGATGGTGCGCAGGCCGTCGGCGCCGTGGTATGTGGCGTAAAAGCCAGCAATATTGGCCAAAAGCGCTTGCGCGGTGCAGATGTTAGAGGTCGCCTTCTCGCGGCGGATGTGCTGCTCGCGGGTCTGCATCGCCATGCGTAGCGCCGTGGCGCCGCGTGTATCTTTGGAGACGCCGATAATACGGCCGGGGATTGAGCGCTTAAGCTTGTCTGACGTGGCAAAAAACGCTGCGTGTGGGCCACCAAAGCCCATAGGGACGCCGAAGCGCTGCGAGCTGCCCACGACGATATCAGCGCCAAGCGCGCCTGGTTCTTTCAGCAACACTAGGCTTAACAGGTCCGTCGTTACACAGGTCATCACATTGCGCTCAGCCGCTGTACGCAGAAGCGGAGCAAGGTCGCGCAGTTGACCGCTATCGCCAGGGTATTGCAGCAGCGCGCCGAAAACGTCGTGTTCACTGAGCGTTTCGGCAGGGGCCACAATGAGCTCAAAGCCGAAGAATTCAGCGCGGGTTTTGAGTACATCCAGTGTCTGTGGGAATACATCGTCGGCGACGAAGAACGCGTTGGATTTATTCTTTTTGTTGGCGCGCTTACACAGCGCCATGCCTTCGGCAGCTGCGGTGGCTTCATCCAGCAACGAGGCATTGGCTAGCTCCATGCCGGTTAAATCCATCACCATCTGCTGAAAGTTGAGAAGCCCTTCTAAACGGCCTTGGGAAATCTCGGGCTGGTAGGGCGTATAGGCGGTATACCAACCTGGGTTTTCTAGCACGTTACGCTGAATGACCGCAGGCATGTGGGTACCGTAATAGCCCTGACCGATAAAATTCTTCGCGACACGGTTTTGCCGTGCCAGTTGCGCCAAGTAATCCAGTGCTTCCGCTTCGCTGCGTGGCTCATCCAGCGCTAACTCGCGGTTGAGGCGAATATCGCTAGGCACCGTCTTCCCGATAAGATCTGCCATTGACGCAACACCCAGCGTCTTGAGCATGGCGTGTGTATCGCTGTCATCAGGACCGTTGTGGCGCTTGATAAAGGCGTCATGGTCGGCTAGTTCGCCCAGGCGGCGGGACGCAAAAGATGAAGACGCAGCAGACATTGACCTAGAAGAATTAGGGCGGTGAGACATAGGGCGTAATCCAAAGACGGTTCTAGACGAAAACAACGGACGGGTGAATAAGTCCGCCTGCTGGCGAGGTCGATGGTGGGATGCAGCAGGCGGTAGTGGTGGAAAGGCTTAGCTTTCTGCGTCGATGGTGGCTTGGTAGCCGTCGGCGTCTAGCAAGCCTTCGACAGCGCCGTCGAGACGCACTTTCATGATCCAACCGTCTTCGTAAGGGGCTTCATTGACGTTTTCGGGTGCGTCTTCGAGGGCTTCATTCACTTCGATGACTTCGCCATTGATGGGCGCATAAAGATCAGAAGCGGCTTTTACCGACTCAATTACCCCAAACTCGTCGCCTTTACTGATCATTTGGCCCATTTCAGGCAGCTCGACGAAGACCACATCGCCCAGTGCTTCTTGGGCATGGTCGGTGATGCCCACTGTGACGGTGCCATCGCCGTTATCGAGCACCCATTCGTGGCTTTCGGCGTATTGGAGATTACCCGGGACTTGGCTCATGATGATTTCCTATATGAAACAGTGTCGACCTTACTTGCCCCATGCTCTCATGCCGAGGCTAAGCGCTCAAAAAGTAGTGCGCATATTACCTTGTTTCTTTTCGGAAACAAATTTCTTGTCTTCCCCTTTGCTACTGCTGCCAGTTGTTTTAGTTTATGGCGATGGTATTGCTATTGGCATTGCCTAAAACAGTGAGTTTTGCTGGTAAATACCGCAATGATTGTGAGCAAAACCATAATAAAGCGGTGTGGTACGTGAAAAAGTGGTGTGTGAATTCGTGGTGACAACGTTGAAACGCGCTACATGATATTGCCTATAGGGTAGTGATCAGAATAACCACAGTAAATGTAGCAAAACAGCAGCACGCCTGCTTACAAAACCAATGACATAAAGCAACCGCAAAGGGTTATAAGGAGAGTCTCGTGGAATCACTAATGACATTCTTAAGCTCGGTGGAAGGCATCGTGTGGGGCGTTCCCATGCTAGTTCTTCTACTGGGCGTTGGCATCTACCTTCAGCTGGGCCTCAAGCTGATACCGATCCGCAAGCTCGGGACCGGCGTCAAGCTCATGTGGCAAGGGCGTGACGCTAAACACACACCCGATGGTAAAACGAAAACAGACGACGACGGCGAGATATCGCCTTTCAATGCCCTGATGACTGCGCTATCCGCCACCATCGGCACCGGCAACATTGCCGGCGTGGCCACCGCCATCTTCCTGGGTGGCCCGGGGGCGGTCTTCTGGATGTGGATCACCGCTTTGGTGGGCATGGCGACTAAATTCGCCGAGGCGGTGCTGGCCGTGCGCTATCGCGAGACCGACAGCACCGGCTACCACGTCGGTGGACCGATGTTCTACATCAAGAACGGCCTTGGCAAAAAGTGGCTGTGGCTGGGCGGCGCGTTCGCGCTTTTCGGCGCGGTAGCGGCCTTCGGTATCGGCAATACCGTGCAGTCCAACTCGGTGGCTGAAGGGCTTAGCGAGTCGTTAGGTGTACCACATTGGCTGACTGGCCTGGTCCTCATGGTCCTGGCAGGTGCCGTTATCCTCGGGGGCATCAAGCGTATCGCCAAGGTGGCAGGCAAGCTAGTGCCCATCATGGGTATCGCCTATGTGCTGGCAGGTATCCTGGTATTGATTCTCAACGCTGGCCAAATCGGCGAGGCGTTTAGCTTGATTTTCTACCATGCCTTTAATCCTATCGCCGCGGCAGGTGGCTTCGCCGGTGCTGGCGTGGCCATGGCGATTCAGTTTGGCGTGGCACGCGGTATCTTTTCTAACGAGGCGGGCCTAGGTAGCGCGCCCATTGCCCATGCGGCAGCGCAGACCAAGAACCCGATTAGACAGGGCTTGATCGCCATGTTGGGTACTTTCATCGATACCATCATCGTCTGCTCCATTACTGCGCTGGTTATTCTCACCAGCGTTGAGTGGGATGGAGGTGAGACCGGTGCGCGCTTGACGGCGGTTTCCTTCGACCTGGCGCTGCCGGGAGTTGGGGAGTACGTGGTGACCTTTGCCCTGGCGGTCTTTGCCTTTACCACTATTTTGGGCTGGTCCTTCTATGGTGAGAAGTGCTTCCAGTTCCTGTTCGGTACCCGTTCGATCACGCTCTACCGGGTGCTGTTCATCATCGCGATTCCGCTCGGGGCCATGGCTAACTTGAATCTTGTCTGGGTGCTGGCGAGTGTTTTCAATGCCATGATGGCGATTCCCAACTTGATTGCTTTGGCGCTGCTGTCACCGGTTGTCTTCAAGCTGACCAAAGACTATTTCGATGGTAAAAATATACTGCCTGGTGAAGAGCTGGATCACGATAAGTCATCGTAATTTCTTGACGTAGCATCACGATATCGAGAGTGGGAAGGCGCGCGAGTGTCTTCCTGCTCTTTTTTTCTAGCAATGAGGAAAAGACATGAGCGACTTGAAGCAAACACCGCTTTACCCCCTACACGTTGAGCTAGGGGCCAAGATGGTGCCCTTTGCTGGCTATGAGATGCCGGTGCAATACCCACTCGGGGTGAAAAAAGAGCACGAGCACACCCGTGCTCAGTGTGGGTTGTTTGATGTTTCGCACATGGGCCAAATTCTTGTACGCGGCGATAACGTGGCAGAAGCCTTAGAGACGTTGATTCCAGCGGATATTGTCGGTCTTTCACAAGGCGCACAACGCTATGGTCTTTTTACTAGCACCGAAGGTGGGATTCTAGACGACTTGATGATCGTGAATGCTGGCGATCATTTCTATTTGGTCGTCAATGCGGCGTGTAAAGAGCAAGACCTAGCTCACCTACGCGCGAATTTAGGCAACACTCACTCAATTGAATATCTTGATGACCGCGCGCTGCTCGCGCTTCAAGGGCCAAAGGCGGCCGAGGTAATGGCGCGTCTATGTCCGCAAGCGTGCGAGCTGGTATTTATGCAGCATTCGCGCTTTACGTTGGCTGAAGGTGAGCTCGCAGGCGAAGAAATTTGGGTAAGCCGCAGCGGCTACACTGGCGAAGATGGGTTTGAGATTTCTATTTCGGCAGATGCCGCGGAAACGTTCGCTAAACAACTGCTGGCAGAGCCCGAAGTCGAGGCGATTGGTCTGGGCGCGCGCGATTCCCTGCGCTTGGAAGCGGGTCTTTGCCTTTATGGTCATGATATGGACACCCAAACCACACCGGTGGAAGCCGGGCTTATTTGGGCGATTAGCAAACCGCGTCGCCATGGCGGCGAGCGCGACGGTGGTTTCCCCGGGGCAGACCTGATCTTGCATCAGGTGGAGACGAAAGATCATGCCCGCAAGCGGGTAGGGCTTGTGGCAGAAGGGCGTGCGCCGGTGCGGGAAGGCGCGATGTTAGTCGACACGGATGGCAACGAGATTGGTGTGGTGACGTCGGGTGGGTTTGGTCCTAGCCTGGGTAAGCCGGTCGCCATGGGCTACGTAAAGCGCGATTTTGAAGCCGTTGATACTCAGGTTTATGCCGAAGTGCGTGGCAAAAAGCTGCCCATGGCGGTAACGAAAACTCCCTTTGTGGTGCCGGGTTACTATCGCGGATAAATGTCGTCGATAAGCTGCGATACGGGGTTATCCAATAGCGCGTAAAACCCCTTCCTAAGTCGCGGAGCGCGAAGGGAGAGGATAAAAAGCGCGGCGTCCGAGACAGGACGCCTTGTGTTTCTTGCAGGTGGGGCAGGATGTCAATTAAGTACCTCTCTGGGGTCAACAGGTTTGCCCCCTTGGCGCAAGTCGAAGAGTAAATCGTAGCGCTGGTTGCTGCTATTTTGGCCAACATCGCACAAAATATCGCCGGCGTTAACGCGCACGCCTTCGTCGACATGCAGCCCATCGCACAGCGCATACACGCTCTGAAGATTATCCGGATGGTGCACGATCACGACGTTGCCAAGCTGGCGCATGCTGCCAGCGAAGCGTACGTCTCCCGCGGCGACGGCCTTGGCTTTAGCCCCAGCTTGGGTGGCCAGTAACATCGGCTGCAGGGTGCCACGGCTATCCGCTCCGAAGCGCCGCACAATGCGATAGTCGTCCAGTGGCCAAGGCCAGCGTCGTGCGGAGGCAGGCAAACCACCTGTTGCGGAGCTTGCGGTGGGGGCGCTAGCAGAACCGCTAGATGCTTTCGCCGCTTGGCCTGACGAACGGCTGGCGCTTGCTGTCGCAGAAGCGCCAGAAAGCGGGACGCTAATCAGCTGGCCCACTCGTAACTCTGTTGGGGAAACGCCTGAGTTAGCACGTTGAATATGTCGACTATTGGTACCAAAGTGGCGAGCGATGCCAGCGTAAGTGTCGCCCGGGCGAACTTGGTAGCGGTAAGGCCCACCGGAGGGGGCGCGTTCCTGCTGAGTGGGTATCAAAATCTTTTGCCCCACGGCAAGTCGGCGGGTGTCGGCGCTGGGGTTAAAGCGCTGCAAGCGCTCAAGGGGTACGTCGGCGCGGCGCGCTAGCTTGCCCAATGTATCGCCGCGTTGGATGGACACCCAGTAGCCATTAATCGAGTCAGCGTGCCTAACAGGCCGGTCAACGCGCTCAGGTTGATTCGGCTTACCGGCACATCCGGTTAGTACCAGTACCGCCGCGATAGCTGCCAGTGCGAGCCAATTAAGGCTCAATCGTGATCGGTTCGACGGTCTAACTGCGCATCTTTTTCCTGCCACAGTGTGTTGATCCATGCGTGGAAACGTTCCTTATGCTGCGATTGCGCGTGGTAGTGAGTATCTAGCATCCAGCCGGGTACTTCCAGCCGCCGTGCGGTAAGGGTAACAGGGGCCTCTTGGCCGCATAAGAATCCCCAAAAGGTCGGGTTTGGATTTTCGTAGCTGATGGTGACATCCAGTATACCGTCGAGTTGATCGCCCATCAGGTTAAGCACTTGCGCGACACCTCCGGCTTTGGGGCGCAGTAGGTGCTGGTAGGGGCTTTGTTGGGCGTCGCGCTTGGCAGGCGTAAACCGTGTCCCTTCGACAAAATTAAAGATGGCGATGGGGTGGTGTCGTGCGCGCTGGCACATACGCTCGGTGGCGCGGCGGTCAATGTCGGCCAGTTTGGGATTTTTCTCCATTTGCTCCCGGCTATAGCGGCGCATAAAGGGGAACTCAAGCGCCCAAAAGGCAAGACCCACTATAGGGATCCAAATCAGTTGGGTTTTGAGAAAAAAACGCGGCATAGGAATGCGCCGATGCAGTGCCATAAATAGCATAAAAATATCAGTCCAGCTGCGGTGGTTGGAGATCACCAACCACCACTGATTCTGGCTTAAGCCATCCGGTACTTCTGTGCTTAGCGCAGGCTTTAACCAGTGGCGCATCCACCAAAGATTAAAACCAATCCAATTCAGTGCGATGGCGTTTAAGCCTTTGAGCATCACGTCTTGTAGCGCTTGTGTCGGTGCGAGCAGCTTGAGCAGCGTGAGTACAATCAGCGGCACGCCCCAGAACAATGTGTTTACTGTGAACAGTAACGCGCTGACCAGCCCTTTAATAATTGGCATGCCTGATGCTTCCCCAATAGCGTTCCGTTGTTCGGGTAAATGCTAATGGATATTGTCCGTGCTTCACAGCGGTGCGTTATAGACTCGGCGCCTGAACCGTATCGAGTAGAACATCACGCAAGGCTTGTGCAGCGACGGAAAGCTCTTGATGGGTCAATATACCGACGCGACACGAGACCCCTGGCGTGGTGAGCGGTACGCAGTGCGCGCCGAGTTCATGCATTTGTTGGATGCACATTGAAGGCACGGAGCTGACGCCCAAACCATCGGCCACCATGCGGCCAACCGTTGAGAGTTGGTGGCTCTCAAATGCCACGGGTAAGGCGATTTCTTGTTGCTGAAGCGCTTGCTCAAGCAAGCGGCGCACCAGCGAAGGCCGCTGCAGCGTAATAAAATCATGGGAAAGTAAGTCAGCCCATGAAAGTTGCATGGCCTTCGCTAAGCGGCTTGTGCGTGGTACCACAGCGACAAAGTGGTCCTCAAACAAAGGCGTGAACAGTAGGCTGCCGATGCCTTCCGGGGCAAAGGCGATGCCCATCTCCACCTGCCGCGAACGCACCATATCGGTCACTTCTTCGTTGACGACATCGTGTACGGTAACGTTGATTTTGGGGTACTGCTGGCGAAACTTCACCAGGGCAGCGGGTAATAAGTTGCAGGCAAATGATGGCATCGCCGCGACGCTTAGCCGCCCGAGCTGAAGTGTGAAACGTTGGCGCAAGCGTTCTTCAGTGTTATCCCATTGCGCTAGCAAATGCTTTGCTAGCGGCAAAAGCGATTCCCCTTCAGGGGTTAGGCGAACGCTGCGGGTACTGCGAATCAACAATTTGCCACCCAGTGTTTCTTCCAACCCTTTGATAGCAAGGCTAAGGGCTGGCTGCGATAAATGCAGTCGTTCGCAGGCCTGAGTGAAGCTTAAGGTTTGCGCTACAGCGAGAAATGCGCGTAACTGTTTCACGGTCATGCTGAGAATTTACCGCCCTAATATAAAAGTGTGCGTGGCAAAGAACGTGGAAGGTAGAGGAGCATTGATAAGATTTAAAAATAAATTGATAAGAAAAACAAACTTAACAAATATATTATCTGGCACAACACTGGCATCACATTGCGTGCTGGCGTAGCGAACAATGAATCGTATCCGCCCAGTGCATAGGATGTTATCAACCAACAACAAGCGAGGAACCACCATGTCAGGATTTGATAAGCGTGTCGCTTCTTATGAAGAAGCAATGCAGGGTATTGAAAGTGGAATGACCGTGATTGCTGGCGGTTTCGGCCTGTGCGGCATCCCAGAAAATTTGATTGCTGAAATCAAGCGCCGCGGTGTGAAAGATTTAACCGTGGTCTCTAATAACTGCGGCGTGGATGGTTTTGGCCTGGGGCTTTTGCTGGAAGATCGCCAAATTCGCAAGATTCTGGCCTCCTACGTTGGCGAAAACGCGATGTTTGAGCAGCAAATGCTCAACGATGAAATCGAGGTGGTGCTTACCCCTCAAGGCACGCTAGCAGAGAAAATGCGCGCTGGCGGTGCCGGTATCCCCGCTTTTTATACTGCCACTGGCTACGGCACACCGATTGGCGATGGTAAAGAAGTGCGCGAATTTAACGGCCGTCCGCACATTATGGAAGAAGCGATCATTGGTGATTTCGCCATTGTGAAAGGGTGGAAAGCTGACTGGTACGGCAACGTCATGTATCACCACACTGCTCAGAACTTCAATCCGATGGCGGCCACAGCGGGCAAAATTACCGTGGTCGAGGTGGAAGAGATTGTTGAGCCGGGCGAGCTCGATCCGAGCCAAATCCATACGCCGGGTATCTACGTGGATCGTCTGATTCAAGGTACCTTCGAAAAGCGTATCGAGAAGCGCACCGTACATAGCTAACGCTTAGCGATACCCGTAAACAGGCTCAAATCGATTTCCATCTTGAGACAACAAGACGTCTTGGGACAATAAGAGGTAAAGACACCATGGCTTTGACACGTGAACAGATGGCACAGCGCGTTGCCCGCGAATTAGAAGACGGTTTTTATGTGAATTTAGGTATCGGTATTCCGACGTTGGTAGCTAACTACATTCCTGACGGCATGGATGTCATGCTGCAATCAGAGAATGGTTTATTAGGCATGGGGCGGTTCCCGACTGAAGACGAACTCGATCCCGACATGATCAACGCCGGTAAGCAAACTGTGACCGCACGTCCCGGCGCAGCGATTTTCTCCTCGGCGGAATCGTTTGCCATGATCCGCGGTGGCCACGTTGATTTAACCGTATTAGGCGCGTTTGAGATCGATCAAAACGGCAATATTGCCTCTTGGATGATCCCGGGTAAGTTGATTAAAGGCATGGGCGGCGCGATGGATCTCGTGGCGGGTGCGGAAAATATTATTTGCACCATGACCCACGCGTCTAAGCACGGTGAGTCCAAGCTGTTAGAGCAGTGTAACTTACCGCTCACTGGCGCAGGCTGCATTAATCGTGTGCTGACCGATCTGGCGTATCTGGAAATAAAAGATGGCGCTTTTATCCTCAAAGAACGTGCGCCAGGCGTCAGCGTTGAAGAGATCGTCGAGAAAACGGCCGGAAAGCTGATTGTGCCCGACCATGTGCCGGAAATGACGTTTGTTGAAGCGTCTTAAGATTAGCAGAGTCAACGCGATGACTCAGGTGTAGGTGGCTTAGGTGGCGCACAGATAAAACAGCGTCACCTACGCCATTTCGCAGCGGGTATGATGAGGTAGCAACAGCTCGGCAACTTGCTCGTAACTATCGCCGACGCGCTTTTGTACCAGCGCTAAGCCGCCTAAGCAGATACGGTGCTCATCGCCTTCGGCAAACACGGTTTTTTGCGCGGTGGTGAGGTAGAAACGGTGATCAAGTAGGTTCGATACCGGAAAAACTCCGTGCTGCAAAGTGTCGCCCCCGATCAACCCCGCCTCGCGCAATTGGTGATCGAGCATGGGAAGTGACACTCCTAGCTGTTGGCAATCAAATCCTGCATGGTGTAGGCGTGGGCCCATGACAGAAAGCCAAGCTGCCAGCGGGTGCGCCTCATAGAGGGTTTGGTAGAGCCGCCATGTAGGCATCGGCCAGGGGCGACCCTTATGAAAAAGCGAATGTGTCTCGCTTTCTGATGTAGGTCCTTGCTGCATGAGGGCGATAAGCGCATCGCGAGGGGCTTTGCACAACGTGCCGGTTTGTAGTTCAGCCAATACTAACCAGCTTCCGCCATTTTCGGGAGCCAGTAAGGTGACTAAAAGCCCTTTGTCGGCCATCGCGTAATGACTCACCGCTTCATATCCCAGACGCGTCAGCGCTGGCGTGAGATGGCTTATGTCATAGGCGCCATGGTTGAGTGTGAGTAGCGTGAAATAGGCGGGAGGCGTGTCGGTCGGCCAAAGGCGTAACGCCGCAATGTCTGGATGCGTATGTACGTAATCAAGCCACAGCTCTTGGAGGAACGCCTCGCGCTGTGTCACATGATGGTGCGCGTTGGGGGAGACCATGAATTATCCTCACCTAATATGCCGTGTCAGCGCCAATAGAAATGGCGGTTTGGGTCATTATAGGCAAGGCAAAAAAGTCGCGTTCAACGCACGTAAACGCCTGGGCGGGTTTTAAGCAGAAAGCGCGGGATTTCGGCGCACAAACTGCTCGAATTCAGTAAAGCCGCCGATGTGCTCTTGATCAACGAATATCTGAGGGACGGTATGGATGGCTTTACCTGCCGTTTTGGCAATGTCTTCTTTGGTGATCCCTTCCGAGGGCATGTCGATGTAGCGAACGCCGTCTATTTTGCCGCTTTCATCAAGCTGTTCGGCGAGGCGCTTGGCCATGACACAAAACGGGCAGGAAAGGCGACCGTAAATCACTACGAACATATAAAAACTCCTATTTAGAACGATCTGTTTAGGTTGTATTGTGAACCACGCCTTAACCTTTCTCCAATAGCGCTGTGCTACGTGGGTGATTAAACTGAGTTATGGCCTCCATTGTGTTGAAGTAGAGGCGGGAGATGAGAACCCATGGGCATGCGAACATTAACGGCAGATGAATATGCCGCGCTTTTAGTGCGCGCACGACGCTATCGAGATGCCTACCTTAAGACGTTGAAAAAAAAGCCGGAATATAATCCTAAGCTTGGCGTCGATGCACTATGCTTTCAGCGTTGGCGAGATGATGAATTAGGTGGGGAAGGGCTCGTGGGCGCGTTGATTAGCCCATGCGCATTATCGCTAATCGCCATACCCGAGCCAGAAAAGCTGCAGCACCCTCCCGATACCCTTTTACTCCATTTGCCATCGGGGCACTATCGCTTGCAACATTGCCCGCTAGAAGGCGTCGCCTGGTACCAGAGAATTATCTTAGACGATTTGCGTGGAATCGAAAGCATGCAAGAAGCGGCGCAGCTCGCGCAACAACTGATGGAGCGCTTGATGAAGCCAAGCGAGTCAACCACGCAGCTTATGTAAAAGAGTAAAACAGTAACAGTGTGAAACCACAGAAATACACTCAGTGCTTTTTTCGCATTAGCCATTAAGAGGCAGCTTATGACAGCAACGAACAATACAACGCCCCGCGTCGCCTTGGTAACCGGGACAAGCAGCGGCATTGGTGAGGCCGTGGTCAAAAAGTTTTGTGATCTTGGCCACCAAGTGCTGGCCGTTGATTATAACCCGGCAGGTAAAGAAATCGCGGAAGCCGCTGGCGCTGCGTTTTTCAAAGCGGATCTTACCGATCCGGAAGCGTGTCGTGCCGCCGTTGACGAGGCCATTAAGCGTTTTGGAGGAGTTGATATCCTGGTGAATAACGCCGGCATTCAGCACGTGGCGCCAATTGAAGAGTTTCCAGAGCAGAAATGGCGGCAGATTATCGACTTGATGCTTACTGCGCCTTTTCTTCTCTCTCAAGCCGCTTGGCCTTCCATGCGCGAGGGAGGCTGGGGGCGCATTATTAATGTGGCTTCAGTGCATGCGCAGGTGGCCTCACCGGGTAAGTCTGCTTATATCAGCGCCAAGCATGGGATGATTGGCCTTACCAAAACGGCCGCGTTAGAAGGTGGCGAGCAGGGGATTACCGCCAATGCTATTTGCCCCGCCTATGTGAAAACGCCGCTAGTGGATAATCAGATCGCCGATCAAGCCAAAATGCATGGCATGGAAGAGCAGGAAGTGATTGAGAAAATCATGCTCAAAAACGCGGCGGTTAAGCGCTTGATCGATCCTTCCGAAGTGGCGGAAATGGTTGCCTATCTAAGTTCGGATTTGGCCGGCGCAGTAACCGGCTCAAGCTGGAATATCGATTTGGGCTGGACGGCACAATAACCCTGCGTATTGGCATGCAATTATTCGACGCGACCCCGCTCAATAGCGGGGTTTTTAGCGTCTGACGGGACGTTTTTGCAGTTTCCGTTGTAGCGTGCGGCGGTGCATGCCCAAGGCGCGGGCTGTGGCCGAAATATTGCCATCGTGCTCTTGCAAGACCTTTTGAATATGCTCCCACGTGATGCGGTTGACTGACGGTGGGTTCTCCGCCACTTCAGCATCCGGGTCACCTTCTTGCCGCTCAAAGGCATTGAGCACATCATCGGCGTCGGCCGGTTTGCACAGATAGTTGACCGCCCCCAGCTTGATCGCCTCAACCGCCGTCGCAATGCTGGAGTAACCGGTCAATACCACCACCCGGCACTTGGGTGAAGCAGTCAATAGGCCTGGCAAAAGCTTTAGCCCCGAGCTTTGCTCAAGTTTTAGATCAAGGGTTGCCAGGGTGGGCATTTCTGAGGCCGCTAGCGTAAGCGCTTGGTCAGCATCATGTGCAACGCTTACCTGGTAGCCGCGGCGTGTTAATGCTCGACTCAACACGTGACAAAACATTTCGTCGTCATCAATGATGAGCAGGCGTTGTTCTCTTGTCGGTGTCGTTATGGTAGGCATAGCGTCCTCAGTCAGTCATCAGCGGGGCGTTGCAGATATTATGTCGATGGAGGTGAGCTACGCGGCAAAATTACCTCGGTTAACGTCCCACCTTCCGGGTGATTATACAAGCTCACTCCGCCGCCTAATCGATTGATTGTGGCATGAGTGAGAAATAGGCCGATACCCATTCCTTTGCTTTTGGTAGACACAAACGTGTCGCCTAATTGATCGGCAATGGAGAGTGAAATACCAGGCCCATGGTCGCGGATATCAATGATGACGCTATCATCCTGCCAATCGAGTCGGATGGTAATTTGTTCTGGGTTCGCATCGGCGGCGTTGTTGAGCAAGTTGGTGAGCGCTTGGTCAAGGGTCGCATCAACCGCAAGCCAGGGGCTTCCGCGCCGTTCAGCGACATCTAGCTGGTGGCTAACGTCCGGTCGCAGAACTAGCCAGCGCTGAACCACCTCGGCTAGCCACTGTTGTGCATCGCGCACCTCAGGCACCGCCATACGCCGACGGTCGGCATGAGAAACTAAATGCTGTAAACGAGACTTGCAGGTATCCACTTGCCGGCGCAAAAGTGCAATGTCTTCTCCCAGCGGCGAGCTGGCATCGACTTCGTTTTCCATTTCGTTAAGCAGTACTGCCATAGTAGAAAGCGGCGTGCCGAGCTCGTGGGCGGTTCCTGCCGCTTGAGTGGCTACCGCCAGCACTTGTTCGTTTCGCAGTGCCGCTTCTCGGGTGCGTGACAGCGCCTGATCGCGACGTCGCAATGCGTCCGCCATTTTGTAGATGAAAAAGGTCACTAGCCCAGCTGAAAGGGCAAAATTGAGCCACATGCCCAACACGTGCAGGCTCAAGGGACTATCGCTATTGATGTGGCCTAACTGCGGAATGGCGTGGTAATGAAACATCAGAAAGCTATAACCTGCCATGGCCACTAGTGCGATAATCCATGAATGCCGCCAAGGCAATGTCGCCGCAGCGATGGTGACAGGCACGAGGTAATAGGTGACAAACGGGTTCGTCGCCCCACCCGTAAAATAAAACAGCAGTGTGAGGCCGGCGATATCCGCGAGAAGGTGGAGAAGATACTCACTATGGTTGACCGCACGAGGCCGCCCCAACCGCCACCAGGTGATAATATTGAGGGCGCCCATGGCAATTACAACGCTAACCACAGCCAGTACTTGTATTTCAAAGGCAAGTAGCTCAACGCCGACAATAATCGCAATGAGAAAGCCTGTCCACGTGATGCCGCGAACGATGGTCAAGCGTACCAAGTTGCGGTTAGGTGTAGAGAGTGGCAATAGCAGTTCGGTAGGCATTAGGCTTTCTTTGCACTTTTGACGCTATGAATAACAAACTTTACCAGCAGCGTCACAACGAAAGTGAGCCAGCCTGCAGAGGCGAGAATATTCACCGCCAACATTTTGGGCGGTAGCCACGCACCGCCAAATAGGGCGTCGAGCAAGATGTGGAAAAACATAGCCAGAAGCAGCGGCAGGCCGAGTAGGTGAATCCACATATCCGTACGCCGCTTGCGCACGTGGTATCGACGTATGAGCAGCCGAAAAGGGCGATGTACCCAGCTGAAAAACACTAACGTGGCGATCAAGAGTATGGCAGCGAGCGTTGGTTCAGTATTGTCTTGGTAGATCGAGAGGGTGATGGACCATCCCAGCGCAAGCCACATCAGCCCCTCTAAGCTAGCGATGACATCCGCATAGCGCCTCACGTTATGCATAAAGCTTCTTTCCTTACGAGCGTTTGATGGCGCAATGATACGACAATTGGCTGGCGCTGTGGGGCTGATCCGTGCGGCGATTTCACCCATGCAGGGATTGGGTATACTGTACGCTCGATTGTTTATTGATTTATAGCAGACTATAGGAACTGCCGTGGAAACCATTACTTTAACGCGCCCCGACGATTGGCATCTGCACCTACGCGATAGCGATGCACTGAACGCTGTGGTTGGGCACAGTGCCGCGCAAATGGGGCGCGCTATTATCATGCCCAATTTAACACCACCGGTAACAACCACGGAACAAGCGCAGGCGTATCGTGAGCGTATCTTGCAAGCACTACCAGAAGGCAGTGCTTTTGAGCCGCTGATGACGCTGTATCTTACCGATACCACGCCACCTGAAGAGATTGAACGTGCCCTGGCAAGTGGTGTTATCAAAGCCGTTAAGCTATACCCAGCTGGCGCGACGACCAATTCCGATTCCGGTGTGACGGATCTTCGCTATTGCGATGCCACCATTTCGGCGATGGCTAAAGCGGGGATGCCGCTTTTGGTACACGGCGAAGTGACCGATAGCGATATTGATATTTTCGACCGCGAAGCAGTCTTTATCGAGCGCGTATTGAAGCCGCTTCTTGAACGTCATCCCACGTTAAAGCTGGTTTGCGAGCACATTACCACCGAACAAGCGGCTGAGTTCGTCACACAAGCACCGGATAACGTGGCCGCGACGATCACCGCCCACCATCTTCTCTTTAATCGCAATCAGATGCTGGTGGGAGGCATTCGTCCGCACTATTACTGCCTGCCGATTCTTAAGCGCGAGCGTCATCGCCAAGCATTGCTAAAGGCGGCTACGTCAGGCAGTGCTAAGTTTTTTCTCGGCACGGATAGCGCCCCGCATGCCCAAGATGCTAAGGAATCTAGCTGCGGCTGCGCCGGCGCTTACACCGCACCGGCGGCGATTGAGCTTTATGCAACGGCGTTCGAGCAAGCAGGCGCCCTTGAGCACCTAGAAGCCTTTGCTAGTCTGAATGGCCCGCGTTTTTACGGCCTGCCCGCTAATGCCGATAGCATTACGCTGGAGCGCCAGGCTTGGCAGCTACCTGAGAGCTACCCGTATGGGGACGGTCAGCGTATCGTGCCGTTGCAAGCGGGTGAAACATTGACCTGGAAGCAAGTGAACTAACCTATGGGTTTCGGCGCGTTAAGCTGAGCCTATCTGACGCAACATCTGATCGACCATTTTTGACGAATGCGCGGCGGCGATATCCAGAAACTCCTCAAAAGAGAGATGGTTGTCACCGCTGCCTGGAATGTCAGAAAGTGCGCGGATGACCACAAAGGGGCAGCCGAAAAGATGGCAGGTTTGGGCGATGGCGGCGGCTTCCATCTCCACGGCAAGCATGGTGGGGAAAAGCGTGCGCGTGCGCTCGACGCGTTCTGGGTCTGCCATGAAACTGTCGCCAGTAGCGATCATCCCTTCTTTAACGTTGACTTCATTCAGCGCTTGAACGGCGCGGCGCGCTTCATTGCGTAGCTCAGGGTCTGCTGCGAACGCCGCGGGCATGCCCGGTACTTGGCCCATTTCATAGCCAAAAGCGGTCACATCGACGTCGTGATGACGGACTTCGTCAGAAATAATCACATCACCAATGGCTAAATCCATGGCAAAGCCGCCTGCTGAACCGGTGTTTATCACGGCCTCGGGCTGATAGCGCTCGAGTAGTACAGCCGTGCCAACCGCAGCGTTCACTTTGCCGATGCCGGATTGCAGTATAATCACGTCCAAACCGTGACGCTCGCCGCAATAAAACGTAAAACCGGCATGGTCGTGGCGCTCTGCGTTAGTAAGCTGCTCGGCCAGAATCGCCACTTCTTGCGCCATGGCGCCAATGATCCCAATTCGCTTCACAAGGTCGTCTCCATTATCTATTGTGTCTTAACCTGTACCCAGGTTTTAAAGGCGTGAGGTTTATGTCCGTATCGTGATGCCAGAAGGGTCGTGTTGCTCAGCGGCTTCAAGGGTATTTTCTAGCAGGGTGGCAACGGTCATTGGGCCAACGCCGCCAGGGACGGGAGTGATATAGCTCGCGCGGGCGGCAGCTGCTTCAAAGTCGACATCGCCAATCAAGCGGCCATCATCTTGGCGGTTAATACCCACGTCTATCACGATCGCACCCGGCTTGATCCATTCGCCTTTGACGATACCTGGCTTGCCCACAGCAACAACAACCAAATCCGCGCGCTGGATGTGAGCGGCTAAATCGCGGGTAAAACGATGGCATACGGTCGTCGTGCAGCCGGCGAGCATAAGCTCTAACGCCATAGGTCGCCCGACAATGTTGGAGGCACCGATGACCGTGGCATCAAGGCCACGCACGGGCAAGCCGCTTTTCTCCAGTAGGGTCATAATGCCTTTGGGCGTACAAGGACGTAGAGCCGGAGTGCGTTGCGCGAGGCGACCAAGGTTGTAAGGGTGAAAGCCGTCGACGTCTTTACTGGGCAGAATGCGTTCTAGGATTGGGCGCGAGTCTATGTGATCAGGAAGCGGCAGCTGGACCAAAATACCATCCACTGCCGGATCTGTGTTGAGCTGATCGACCAGCGCCTCAAGCGCTTCTTGCGTAGTGGTGGCAGGCAGTTCATGTTGAAAGGAGTGAATGCCGGCTTTCTCGCAAGCGCGGTGCTTGTTGTTCACATAGATTTGAGATGCAGGGTCAGCGCCCACCAGTACAACCGCTAAACCCGGCGCTCGAGCGCCCGTGTTAAGGCGCGCTTTAATATTAGCCGTCACGGTTTCGCGTACGTCAGCGGCGATGGCTTTGCCATCGATGAGTTGGGCGGTCATTAATGCAATCCCCGTCAGTGAAAAAAGCCTGGTTGTAAAAGCACTTGGTGATGTAATTTTCGCATGCCAGGGCGGTAAGGCAAAGCAAGATAATGTGTTCGCGCATTAGTGGTTGACTTTAAAATTAAAAAACGTAATATATGCCTCGCTTGAGGCGAGCCATGCGGTAACGTCTAGGTAGTTAATTCGGGATGTAGCGCAGTCTGGTAGCGCGCCTGCTTTGGGAGCAGGATGTCGGGGGTTCGAATCCCTCCATCCCGACCATACCTAACGTGGAAGGTGGCGTTTTGCTTTTCCAAGTTGTGGTTTAGTACTTTTAATCTGTTTAGATTAATTCCTGTAAGCGTTCTATCTATTCAGGCTTGGTCTAACAAGATTTCGCGAGTGCGCCCATAGCTCAATCGGATAGAGCAACGGCCTTCTAAGCCGTAGGTTGCAGGTTCGAATCCTGCTGGGCGCGCCAGTCGCACCTGTTAAAATTTGCTTTTATGGTGGATGTAGCTCAGTGGTAGAGCCCCGGATTGTGGCTCCGGTGGTCGTGGGTTCGATCCCCATCATCCACCCCATAAAGCGCTTTATCAGCAAGTTTTGTAAAAACTAGGTTATGGTGGATGTAGCTCAGTGGTAGAGCCCCGGATTGTGGCTCCGGTGGTCGTGGGTTCGATCCCCATCATCCACCCCATAAAGCGCTTTATAAGCAAGTTTTGTAAAAACTAGGTTATGGTGGATGTAGCTCAGTGGTAGAGCCCCGGATTGTGGCTCCGGTGGTCGTGGGTTCGATCCCCATCATCCACCCCATTACCTTTTCATCTCTCTCTATACTCTTCTGTTATTCTCTTTTTCCTCTTGCCTTAAATCTCGCCTTCCTTGGCGTTTTTTACGTGTCTACGTTTTAGCGCGGCATCATTTTTATGCCTGTCTCGGCAAGCGCAGTTAATGGCTGTGGCTTTCCCCATAAGTACCCTTGCGCGTAGTCAATGTTGAGCTCAACCAATACATCAAGTGTTGCCTGGGTTTCGACAAATTCGGCAATGGTGGCGATATTGAGTGTTTTTCCCACGGAGTGAATGGCTTCCACCATGGCACGATCGATGGGGTCTTGATGAATATGGCGGATAAAATGGCCATCTATTTTAAGAAAATCGACCGGCAGCTGCTTTAAATAGCTAAACGACGATAGGCCAGTGCCAAAATCGTCGAGAGCAAAATAACAGCCCAATGCTTTGAGTTGGATAATCAGTTCGCTAACGCGAGAAAGGTGTGCAATCGCGGCGCTCTCGGTGACTTCAAAGCAGAGAGAGCCTGATGGAAGGTTGGCCTTGGTTACTTGCTTAATCAGATCTTCGCAAAAGGCCGGATCGGATAGTGATGCGCCGGAAAGGTTAACTCCCCAGCATGATAGGGTATCAGGGGCTAATTGGCGGTAGTAATCGCTTAACCAGGCAAGGGTGTTTTTCACTACCCAGCGGTCAATTTTTGGCATCAAATGGTAGCGTTCTGCCGCAGGCAAAAAACTACCGGGGCTGATAATTTGGCCGTTTTCTTCAAGGCGCAACAAAATTTCATGGTAAGCCGGCGTATTGGCACTGACCGAGACGATAGGCTGGGCGAAGAGGCGAAAAGCATCTTTATCTAACCCACGTTGTAGGCGCTGTACCCACTGTAGCTCCCCATGGCGATCCATTAGAGTGCTATCACTACTTTCATAGCAATGCACACGGTTGCGCCCTGCCTCTTTGGCCGCATAACAGGCGATATCGGCAGCTTGGAGCGCTTGGTTGAGTGACATGGGCGCGCCAAAGACGATGGGCACAATGCCAATACTGGTGCCAATGCTGAAGGTGTGAGATTGCCAAGCAAAGCGGTAGCTCTCGATCTCTTTACGCAGCGCTTCGGTAATCCGCGAGGCATTGGAGAGCGGGCAGTTGGGTAGCAAAATGGCGAATTCATCACCGCCTAAGCGAGCGACGGTATCGCTGCCGCGCACATGGGATTTCAACTTGTGTGCGACTTGGCGCAAAAGCTCATCTCCCGCCAAATGCCCACAGGTGTCGTTAACGATTTTAAACTGGTCAAGGTCGATATAGCAGAGTACGTGGTCGCAACCGTCGTTGGCGTCAAGCAGCGTCGCTAACGTGGTTTCGAACGCGCGGCGATTCATTAATCCCGTCAGCGAATCGTGACTAGCCTGGTAGGTTAGCTGAGCCGATAAATCCTGGGTAAGGCTCACATCTTGAAATACCACCACAACGCCGAGGGTTAAACCTTTCTGAGAACGAATCGGAGCCGCACTGTGCTGGATAGGGGTGCGACGGCTCTCGTCGCGGTGCAGAAGCAAGCAGTGGATGTCAGACTGTAATGGTTGACCGTGGTTGAGCACTATGCGGGCAGGGTTGGCGAGGGGCATGCCGCTTTCCTCGTCAGCGAGGCAGTAAATGTGATGAATCGGTTTTCCCTGGGCTTCATCAAGTTGCCAGCCGGTTAGGCGGCGAGCTTCGGCATTAATGAAGGTGATGCAGCCGCTAGCATCGGTAGTGATAACGCCGTCGTTAATGGAGGCAAGTGTCGTACGCGCTAGGTCGCGCTCACGGTTTAATTGTTCCTGAAGCAAGCGTTGCTCTGTGATGTCCCTGACCATGCCGGAGTGTTCCGACGCCGAGCCATCCGCACCTTCGCTGATCTGAATTTCAAGATAGCGAACTTCTTGCGTGTCAGTACGCAGCTTGAGTTCGCCCCGGCTACCGGGAGTAAGCGTGATGTCGGACAAAATATTCGTGACGGGCTTGCCGATAAGCGCTGTTGCTTTTACATCAAACAGCTTTTCGGCGCCCGGGTTGAACCCGGTAACCGTGCCGTCGGCTTGCCAGGTAATCACACCGTCACGTAGGTTTCTCAGCATCACGCGGGTATGCGCCACAGCGCTTTCCATGGCGGCACACACGCGGTTATAACTTGCGGCAATTTCGCCCACTTCGGTAAAAGGGTCGGCATCAATACGCTCTTGAGTATCGCCTTGTTGCTCATGGTGTCGCATGTGGGCGAGCAGCTGTGCCAACTCATTGGTGGCGCCGTGCTCGGCAAGATTGAGGCCCATTTTTTCCGCTTCCCAGCTGACCCGCAGCGGTAAAAAAGTAGCGGTGATTCGCAAAAGCAGCCAGGCGATACCAAAGCTCCATAAACTACAGGCGACGACCCCAAATAACTGCACCCCAAATTGCGTGCTACGAGAGAGGCCAGTGCCCAGTGCGGAAAGGTCGGCAAACCACACGAACGCCAAAGTGCCCCAAATACCGGACACCAAATGGGCGGGAATGGCCCCGACAGCATCATCAATATGCTTCTTAAGCAGCCATTCACTGGCAAAGACCATCAGAACGCCGCTTACTGCCCCGAGAAAAAACGCTGCACCGAGTGAAATGACGTGTGCACCCGCGGTTACCGCCACTAGACCGGCAATTGCGCCATTAAGCGCATACATAACATCGGCATAACGCCGTACCCGCCAACCGATCAGTAACGCCGATAGAATGCCGCCAACGGCACCTAAAATGGTGTTGGCCAGAATGCCAGGGATACGTGCATCGATGCCGAGCGTGCTGCCACCGTTGAAACCGAACCAGCCTAAAATCATGAACAAAGCGCCAAGCATGGCAAGCGGGAGATTGCCGGCCGGAAAATAGGTTGGCGGTTTGTCTTTGTGAAAGCGTCCCCGACGCGCCCCGATGAAAATCACGGCTGCTAGAGCAACCCAGCCGCCGACGCTGTGGACGACCGTGGCGCCGGCAAAATCAACAAACCCTAAGGCTTCTAGCCAACCGGGGGTGCCGGTCGCGACACCGCCCCATGCCCAATGACCGAAAAAAGGATAAATCAGTATGGCCACCCAGAAAGAGAGCCAAAGATAGCCAAAGAACGGCATGCGCTCCGCCACGGCACCTGCCACGATGGTGGCGGCTGTGGCGCAAAACATCGCTTGGAAGATAAACAGGGTGAGTAGCCAGCTATCGTTAGCCGATAACGCCCAGCCAAAGTGCGAGGTGCCAAACCAGCCAGATTGAGATGCACCAAACATAATCCCAAAACCCGCTACCCAAAAGACGCTGATGGCGACAGCAAAGTCAGCGATATTTTTCATCGCAACGTTGATGGCATTCTTGCTGCGCGTGGTGCCCGCTTCGATGCACAAAAAGCCGGCCTGCATAACAAAAACCAAGGCGGCGGCCCATAACACCCAAAGGGAGTCAATGAGTGTGGTTTCCATGAGCAGTCTTTCTGGCATGGTAGCTTCTCCATAAGCGTGCATGAACTGCACTGATTAAGTGCACAAAGTACCGCTTGCTTGACGTTTGGCAGCGTCAACGCTCAACTGAGGTTGAAGCAATAAGCACTGGTTGCTATTAATTTTGCAAAAGTCATGCCGCCAGTAGTCGTTATGGCTAACTTTGTTGCTTTTTAAGCAATTTCTTCCTTTTTAAGGATTAAATACAGTTATTTTGTCTATTTAATTGCGAAAAAAATGGTGCTAATTTCTATAGATACGAAAATTCCTAGCGCTAATAAATACGCTTAGGTTAGGTAGGCCACGTCACATGAACAGGAAGCACATTATGGCGCGTCGCAGCATCGTTTTAGGAGCAGGCATGGTAGGTGTCAGTATCGCCTGGCATTTGGCCAAGCGTGGTCATGAAGTTACGTTAGTCGACCGCCGCGAGCCGGGAAGGGAAACCTCATTTGGTAATGCCGGTATTATCCAGCGAGAAGCCGTGCGCCCCTATGCGTTTCCGCGTGATATGAAAACGTTATTAGGCGTGTTGCCCAATCGTCGTGTGGATATTCGCTATCGCCCAGGCGGTATGATTCATGCGGCTTCTCCACTGTTACGCTATTGGCTGAATTCAGCTCCTAAAGTGTACCAACATATCGTGCCAGAGTACGCGTCGTTGATTCAGCTCTGCTTAGACACTCATGCTTCCTTGATTGAGGCAGCGGGGGCTGAAAGCTTGATTAAGAAACAGGGGTTTTTGGAGCTGTTTCGTTCTCAATCGAGTTTGGATAAAAGCCTAAAAGAGGCTGCAGAAAACAAAGAGCGTTTTGGTGTGGCGTTCCAGCACCTTGATCGTACCTCGCTTGCCGTCAAAGAACCGGATATCAGTGACGAGATCGTCGGGGCGATTCACTGGCTTGATCCTTGGACGGTAACTGACCCCGGCGCCTTGGTGGCCGCCTATGCGGAAGCATTCAAAGCGAGCGGCGGGCGCGTACTGCAAAGTGAGGTAAGAGATTTATCCCAGCGCGACGATACGACATGGGAAGTGAAAACCGAAAAAGAGACGCTTCAAGCGGATGATGTCGTTATCGCACTTGGCCCTTGGTCAGGGCGTTGGCTTAAGCCGCTGGGGTACCACTTTCCTACCTTCGTTAAACGTGGTTACCACATGCACTACGATAGCCAAGGAAAAGCCCGTCTTAACCATTGGGTCATGGATGCTGACGTAGGCTATCTGTTGGCCCCCATGCGGGCTGGTATTCGCCTGACCACTGGGGCGGAACTGGAAGATTTAGAAGCACCCGCACATGTATCGCAGCTTGCCTCCGCAGAAAAAGCGGCGCGTGGATTGTTCCCGCTGGGTGAGCGACGTGACGAAGTGCCTTGGAAAGGGGCACGACCCTGCCTACCCGACATGAAACCGGTGATCAGCCCAGCGCCTAAGCATAAAGGCTTATGGCTCGCGTTTGGGCATGGGCACCAAGGCTTTACCTTGGGGCCAGCGACGGGGCAGTTGCTGGCGGATATGATGGAAGGGCAACCGACGGCTATTGATATGGAACCTTTTAAAGCCGACCGCTTCTAATTTTTACGTTAGCTTTGCTTTGCTTAATGGGTACTGCTTTGCTAATGTGGGTTATACACTTTTAGTACAGAAAGGAGGCAGTAATGGATGCTTCTGTCAGCAACGCGGTAAGTACTTCTCTCTATATGAATCAGGCGCAGAGTGCCCAGCAAGCGCAAATGCAAGTGTTTAAAGAGGCACTTGACGGGCAAGAACAGCAAGTGTCTGCTCTGATGGAATCTGCAACGGCAGGTACAGGATCAGATCAAGGCTCGAACCTTGCGTCTGAAGGTAACTTGGGTACTCAGGTTAATACTTACGCCTAGGTCTACTAAACCTTAACGCAAGCACGCAAAGCGCCAGCTGATATAGCTGGCGCTTTGCGTTAGAATACGTGTTAGATAACACTTTCTTATTGACCTAATTTACCCGCCAGAGAGTCTAATGTCCGACGCTAAAGTCGCCCAAGAAGCCGGGCTCAGAAGAACCTTCGCGATCATTTCCCACCCCGATGCAGGTAAAACGACCATTACTGAGAAAATGCTACTGTTCGGGAATGCCATTCAAATGGCGGGCTCGGTGAAGAGTAAGCGTAATGATCGCCATGCGACCTCCGATTGGATGAAAATGGAGCAGGAGCGGGGGATCTCGGTGACGACCTCTGTGATGCAGTTCCCTTACGCTGGACGTATCGTTAACCTGCTCGACACGCCGGGGCACGAAGACTTCTCTGAGGACACTTACCGTACCCTCACGGCGGTGGATTCCGCACTGATGGTTATCGACGGGGCCAAAGGTGTTGAGGGCCGCACCATCAAACTGATGGAAGTGTGTCGCCTGCGCACGACTCCTATTCTTACCTTTATCAATAAAATGGATCGTGATATTCGCGACCCGATTGAGGTGATGGACGAGGTCGAAACGGTACTCAATATCCAGTGCGCGCCAATGACGTGGCCGATTGGTATGGGGCGCCATTTCAGGGGCGTTTACCATCTCTATAACGATACTATTCATCTCTACACTCAAGGCCAGGGCAGCCGTATTCCCGATGACAAGCGCATCGAAGGCTTGGACAACCCTGAGGTGGATGAAGTGCTCGGCGAAGATCAGGCCGAAGAGCTGCGCATGGAAGTGGAGCTGGTACGCGGCGCATCGCATGAGTTCGATTTGGAGGCGTATCGCCGGGGTGAGCTGACACCGGTCTATTTTGGTACTGCGATGGGTAACTTCGGCGTACGCGAAATGCTCGACGGCTTTGTCGAGTACGCCCCGGCGCCGCAGCCACGGGAGACCGATACCCGCGAGGTGCCGGCAGAAGACGAGCGATTTACTGGTTTCGTTTTCAAGATTCAGGCCAATATGGACCCGAATCATCGCGATCGTATTGCTTTCTTGCGTGTCTGCTCGGGTAAGTACGACAAGAATATGAAGATGCGTCACGTGCGGATTGGTAAAGATGTCAAAATTGCCGACGCGCTCACCTTTATGGCGTCGGACCGCTCTCAGGTGGAAGAAGCCTGGCCGGGCGATATTATCGGCCTGCACAACCACGGCACGATCCAAATTGGCGACACCTTCACCCAGGGTGAAGACATGCGCTTCACCGGTATTCCTCACTTTGCGCCGGAGCTGTTTAAGCGCGTACGGTTGAAAGATCCGTTGAAGATGAAAGCCCTGCAAAAAGGCTTGCAGCAGCTCTCAGAAGAGGGTGCGACTCAGGTGTTCATGCCGCTGGATAATAACGATCTGATTCTCGGCGCCGTGGGTACCTTGCAGTTTGATGTGGTCGCCCACCGGCTGAAAGAAGAGTACAAGGTAGATTGCGTTTACGAAGCCGTGAACGTTAACACAGCCCGATGGGTTTACTGCGAAGATGCCAAAATGTTGGAAGAGTTTAAGCGCAAAGCGAGCGCCAATCTGGCGATCGATGGTGGTGGTTATTTAACCTATATCGCGCCGACGCGGGTGAACCTTCAGATGACGCAAGAGCGCTGGCCGGATATTCGCTTCCAGCCCACACGCGAGCACTAAGCACTTCCTATGCTGGTCGACGCCCATTGCCATCTGGATTTTTCCGATTTTGACGCTGACCGCGAGGCAGTCTTCGTGCGGGCAAAGGGTGAGGGCGTTCAGCATTTTGTCGTGCCGGGGACGATGCGCTCACGCTGGAAAAATGTGCTAGCGCTTGGGCAACGTGACGAGGTGAGTATTGGCCTGGGGCTACATCCCTATTTTATTCAAGCGCATCAGGAGAAAGACATTGATGCACTTGAAGCGATGCTAGATGAGAACACCCAGATCATTGCTATCGGAGAGTGCGGTATTGACGCACGCTTTAGCGATTCCTGGGAGCCACAGTGGCAGTTTTTCAATGCGCAGCTTCGCGTAGCCAAAGCACGCAAGCTGCCTGTGATTATTCACTGCGTGCAAGCAAACGATCAGGTAGCCAAGCGCTTGCGCCAGCTCAAACTCCCCGCAGGTGGTTTGATTCACGCCTTTTCCGGCTCACCCGAACAGGCAAAGGCATTTATCGATCTGGGCTTTGTGTTAGGGCTTGGGGGAGCGGCAACCTACCCGCGAGCGAAGCGGTTGCAACGTGCCATCCAATCACTGCCAGATGATGCTTTTGTACTGGAAACCGATAGTCCGGATATGCCGCTTTGCGGGCAGCAAGGCGAGCGCAATGAGCCTGCTAACGTGGCCACGGTATGTCGCCACGTGGCAGCGCTACGCGATCAATCTGACGCCGCGATAGCGAACGCCAGTACTAAAACGGCAACGCAATTGTTTACGCTGCCACTTGAACAGCCGCTCTCTTAATTCGTCGTTCTCTTAACCCGTCGCCCAGAGTTATTGAGAAGGCACCGTTTGTGAAAGCTGCTCTGGGTCTAAGCGTTCAATGCGGTAGGGCAGCTCGCAAAGCATCAGTGGTTGGTTTTCAAGTGTTAGCTCGCCGTCCTCTTCCAATGCCTTGGTATTGATGACGGCAAGCAGCTCTACTTGGCCACTGTCATTAACCGCACTGGTAACGACTTCACCCACTGCTTTATCCATGGCATTGGTGATGCTGGCGCCATGCTCTAATGAATGACTCCCTTCGATAACACCTCGTGCCAGCCGCTTTTTGACCTGCCCGCGAAAGTGCGCCCGCGCGACAACTTCCTGGCCCGTGTAGCAGCCTTTTTTGAAGCTGATACCGCCCAGTGCCTCCCAGTTAAGCATTTGCGGGAGATACTTATCCTGCTGATCGGCCTCTAACCACGCCAAGCCTCGGCGGATATCGGAAAGCTGCCAACGGCGCGGTTCGGCGTCAGCTTGAAAGTGCTCGGCTGCTGAACCGATAAGAACAAACAGCCAGCGATCGGACGTTTTGTCTTCCTCGCTATCGTCTTCCACACCATCCGGATAACAAAGGGCGCTATTACCCTGATCATCACTTTGTTGTTGCCATGAGGCCTTCGGCAGAGAAAGATTGAACGTATCAGCGATAACGGAAGCGTCGTCAGTTGCTGCACCCAATAGTGTCACATCACCGGGCGCACTGAGCTCAGCGCGATAAAAAGCAGCAAACTTTTTTAAGTGCGCGATTAGCGGTTCTACCAACGAGTTAGATAGCACCAGGCGAAAATGGTTGTCGCTTAGTCGCAACAGTTGCGCGTTGGCAAGCATACGTCCTTTCGGGGTGCAAAAGCATGTCAGTGGGGCAAAGTGCCCGTTGGCCAGGGCGACATGAGCGCTGGTTTGGCCTTGGAGGAACTTTTCAGCATCTTCACCTTTCACATCTACACACGCTAGATGCGTAGTGTGGGATGTCGAGGCTAACACCATCGGGGTGGCCATGTTACACAAACTCCTCGCCAAGTCGGTGGGCGTTTAGTTGAGAATAGGTATTGATACTAACATGTTGGGTCGAGAGAGCTTAATTGCAAGCGGCCTTTGGCATGCTAGACTCGATGACTGTATCGATTTTGCATAAGGCTATTGGGCATTAGGAGAGGCGCATGGCGCAGCAGCATTCATTAAGTTTTAAAGGCGTCGAAACCGCCGAGCAGGTTAACCAAATCACCACGGCGCTAATGGTGGTGGATGGGGTAGAGAGTGCTGAAGTTGGCCGTCATGGCGCGGAAGTGGAAGGACGTGTTAAGCGCGATGTGCTAATAAAAGCCGTAAATGCATTAAAACTGAAGGTTAAAGTGTCGTAATGGAAAAGATGATCACCGTTATCAGCGAACGCAACCGCATTTTTCGCCATCGTATTGAGGTCTCAGGTTTTGACGATCTCTACGCAGATGTTCCCAAAGCGTATGGTGGCGAAGAGAGCGCGCCCGACCCACACGACTACTTCGATCTGGCGCTTGGCGCGTGCAAAGCGATCACGTCAAAAATGTATGCTCAGCGCAAAAAATGGCCGCTAGAAGGCATCACCGTCACGGTAAAACGCGACGATAGCCAGGAGCGTAAAGGCCTCTATAAGCTAGAGGTGACGCTCGAGTTTCACGGTATCGACGATCCAGATCAATGCGCGCGGTTGGAAGAGATTAGTCATAATTGCCCTATTCAACGCCTAATGACCGAGGCGACGGTGGAAGTGACGACGCGCTCAGTTGGTGGGTAATGATTCCACGCCTCTTTTCTTCACCAACGATATCTTTATCGACTAAGGAGCCTTGATGAGCAAGACGTTTCGCTTACAGTCAAAGTTTGAGCCAGCAGGTGACCAGCCAACCGCGATTACCAAGCTGGTAAAAGGATTGGAAGCGGGACTCGCGCATCAAACGCTTTTAGGCGTTACCGGTTCAGGCAAAACCTTCACCATGGCTAATGTGGTTGAGACGTTGCAGCGTCCAACCATCGTAATGGCGCCCAACAAAACCCTGGCGGCGCAACTTTATGGGGAGTTTAAGGCGTTTTTCCCTGATAACGCGGTAGAATATTTCGTCTCTTATTACGATTACTACCAGCCGGAAGCCTATGTTCCCTCATCGGATACGTTTATCGAGAAAGATGCGTCGATCAACGACCACATTGAGCAGATGCGCCTTTCTGCCACCAAAGCGTTGCTGGAGCGGCGCGACGCCCTGATTGTGGTATCGGTGTCAGCGATTTATGGTCTGGGCGATCCGGATCAATACCTAAAAATGCGCCTGCACTTCACTCGCGGTGAGTTGATCGACCAGCGTGCTTTTTTGCGTCGTTTGGCGGAGCTTCAATATACCCGTAATGATATGGATTTCAGGCGCGGCACATACCGAGTGCGTGGCGACGTCATCGATATTTTTCCGGCCGATGCAGAAGACGAAGCGGTACGGGTTGAGTTATTCGACGATGAGATCGACTCTATTCGCCTCTTTGATCCACTTACCGGCGATGTACGAGGCCAAGTGCCGCGTATGACTATCTACCCCAAATCGCACTACGTCACCCCAAGAGAAACAATTTTAGCGGCCATTGATGATATTAAAGGTGAACTCAAAGAGCGCCTTGAGTGGCTGCGTAAACATGAGCGCTTGGTTGAAGCGCAGCGCTTGGAGCAACGCACGCTCTATGACATCGAGATGATGTTGGAACTAGGCTACTGCAACGGCATCGAGAACTACTCGCGCTATCTTTCAGGACGCAATCCTGGTGAGGCGCCACCGACATTTTTCGATTACTTACCTGATGATGCGTTGCTGTTCATCGATGAGTCCCACGTCAGTGTGCCCCAAGTCGGGGGTATGTATAAGGGCGACCGTTCACGCAAAGAGACATTGGTGGAATACGGGTTCCGGCTGCCTTCCGCCTTGGATAACCGCCCGATGAAGTTCGAAGAGTGGGAAGCCATTAGCCCACAGACAATTTTTGTCTCGGCCACCCCTGGGCCCTATGAAGCGGAGCACGCCGGGCAAGTGGTTGAACAGGTAGTGCGCCCAACGGGGCTTCTTGATCCGGAAATTGAAGTGCGTCCGGCGAGCACGCAAGTGGATGATCTGCTTTCTGAGATTCGCTTACGTACCGAGGTCGGTGAGCGGGTTTTGGTAACGGTTTTGACGAAGCGTATGGCTGAAGATTTAACCGAGTATTTTGACGAGCACGATATCCGCGTGCGTTACCTGCACTCGGATATTGATACCGTCGAGCGGGTAGAAATTATCCGTGATCTGCGTTTGGGGAAATTTGACGTGCTTGTCGGCATCAACTTGCTGCGCGAGGGGCTGGATATCCCCGAAGTCTCGCTAGTGGCGATTCTTGATGCGGATAAAGAGGGCTTTTTGCGCGCTGAGCGCTCGCTGATTCAGACCATTGGCCGGGCCGCACGTAACGCCAACGGTAAGGCGATTCTATACGGCGACCGCGTGACGGACTCTATGCGCAAAGCCATCGACGAGACCGAACGCCGCCGTGCCAAGCAGATGGAGCACAACGAGAAGCACGGTATCACCCCGACCACGGTGACTCGTTCCGTGGCGGATATCATGGAAGCCGGGCAAGCGCCGGGCGCGAAGAAGACTAACCGCCGTCGGGGCAATGAACGCAAAGTCGCCGAGTCGGATGCGGTGTACGAACCTAACAGCATGCACCCGGATGACGTGGCAGCGGCCATCAACAAACTGGAAGACGCGATGTTCGAAGCCGCGCAAAATTTAGAGTTTGAAGAAGCGGCGCGGTTGCGCGATAAAGCTCATTCGCTGAAAGAAAAGCAACTGGCGCTAGGGTAGTCGATGCCGGAAGGTCCTGAAATTCGCCGTGCGGCGGATCGCATCGAGAAGCAGCTTCTGGGTGGTCCGATTGAAGACGCTTGGTTTGCCTTTGATGAGCTTAAGCCCTACGCCGCTTCGTTGATCGGTGAGTCAGTATCCAGAGTGGATACGCGAGGTAAAGCGATGCTAGTTCGCTTTTCCAATCAGCGCGTTCTCTATTCCCATAATCAACTGTATGGCGTGTGGAAATGTCACCGAGCGACGACGGAACCCGTTACACGTCGCTCGTTACGTGCGCGATTGGTCGTGCAGGGTAGGGCGGCAAGTTTGTATAGTGCATCGGATATCAGCATGTGGGACGCTGATTCACTGCATCAACACCCTTTTTTAGCCCGCTTAGGGCCAGATGTGTTGAGTCAGCCAGTAAACATCGCCACAGTAGCCGAGCGGCTGGTGCTACCTGCGTTTCATCGCCGGGGGCTAGGTGGGCTCTTACTTGATCAAGGGTTTGTCGCCGGGTTGGGCAACTACCTACGCAGTGAAATCCTCTTTTTTGCGGGGCTACACCCTAAGCTCCGACCGTATGATGTGAGCGATGCACAACACCAACGATTGGCACGACATATTGTGGAGGTGACCTGGCAGGCGTATCACCAAGCTGGCGTAACCAACACCGCGGAATGGATAAAAAAAGCCAAAGATCAAGGCGAAGCGCGCCGCCAGTGGCGTTTTGCTGTGTTTGCGCGTGAAGGCCTACCATGTCACCGCTGTGCCGCATCGATTGAGCGAATGACAGTGGGATCACGAAGGCTTTATTTCTGCCCATGCTGCCAGCAGCCAACATAACAGGCAGTTTATACCGTTATCTTTCATTGGCTATTAAACCAAAGCACAAATTCATCGTTCACCACGCGATGCCGAAGCGCAGCACAATACGCTATAATAACTGCCGGCTAATGCGATGCTTGAGTCTGAGCATCGCATCCAGACGATAAAACTAGGAGCTGCTTCTCCATGACCGTGATTCGCCAGGATGACGTGACACAAAGCGTTGCCGATGCGCTGCAGTATATTTCTTACTATCACCCCAAAGATTTTATCGATGCCATGGCGGCGGCGTATGAGCGCGAGGAGAACCCCGCGGCGAAGGACGCTATCGCCCAGATTTTGATCAACTCGCGCATGTGTGCCACCGGCCATCGCCCGATTTGCCAAGATACCGGCATTGTCACGGTATTTGTCCACGTTGGGATGAACGTGCAGTGGGACGCTGATATGAGCCTTGACGATATGATCAACGAAGGCGTGCGTCGTGCTTACCAACTGCCTGACAACATCCTGCGCGCCTCGGTGTTAGCCGACCCGGACGGCAAGCGCCAAAACACCAAGGACAACACGCCGGCGATCATTCATCACAAAATTGTGCCAGGTGATAACGTTGAGATTTACGTTGCGGCGAAGGGCGGCGGCAGCGAGGCGAAGTCTAAGTTTGCCATGCTTAATCCTTCTGATAGCGTGGTTGACTGGGTGATGGAGCAGCTACCCAAGATGGGGGCTGGCTGGTGTCCGCCCGGCATGCTGGGCATTGGTATCGGCGGGACCGCAGAAAAGGCGATGGAAATCGCCAAAGAAGCGCTATTGGATCCGATTGATATTCAGGACCTGCAAGCTCGCGGTCCACAAAACCGCGCCGAGGAACTGAGGCTAGAGATTTTCGACAAGGTCAATAAATCAGGTATTGGCGCGCAGGGTCTTGGGGGGTTGACCACAGTACTGGATATTAAAGTTAAGGATTTTCCTACCCATGCGGCCAATAAGCCCGTGGCGATTATTCCTAACTGTGCCGCTACACGTCACGCGCATTTCACGCTTGATGGGTCTGGCCCAGCTGCTCTTAAGCCACCTAAGCTTGAAGATTGGCCAGAAATCACCCGAGAAATGGGCGGCGACGTCAAACGCGTAAACCTGGATACGGTCACCCCAGAAGAAGTGAAAACGTGGCAGCCGGGTGATACATTGCTGCTTAACGGTAAGTTGTTAACCGGTCGTGATGCCGCTCACAAGCGCATGGTCGATATGATCGCCAAGGGTGAGCCGTTACCGGTGGATCTCAAAGGCCGCTTTATTTACTACGTGGGCCCTGTAGATCCTATTGGTGATGAAGTCGTTGGCCCAGCCGGCCCAACAACGGCTACAAGGATGGATAAATTCACCCGCACGATGCTGGAAGAGACCGGGCTTTTGGGCATGGTTGGAAAGGCTGAACGTGGGCAAGCAGCGATTGACGCAATTCGTGATAACGAAGCCGTGTATTTGATGGCTGTCGGCGGTTCCGCATATTTGGTCGCACAAGCAATTAAAAAGTCGCGCGTAGCCGGCTTTGAAGACCTGGGGATGGAGGCGATCTACGAATTTGAAGTCGAAGATATGCCAGTGACAGTCGCCGTGGATACTCAAGGCACCTCCGTGCACCAAACGGGTCCGGCGAAGTGGAAAGAGATCATCGCTGAGAAAGCCTGATTCAACTCGCTTTCATGCTTTGTTGCGTACTAGCTATACAATGATTGACACCTTAACGGCTCTGGCCCCGCATTGCGGGGCTTTTGTTTACGTTAAAACTAAAACGCTATATCAGGGATGGCGCATCAACACGATGAATAAACTGGTACACTATTTGTTTGAACTTTCACGTTATTTTTAGCGTGGTGACTGTGCTGGAGTTAACATGACCTCCTGGTTATGGGGAACCGGCCTTGCGCTCATACACGTGCTCGGTATGGTGTCAGCGGTGATGGCGCTGATGTCGAGTCGCACATCGCAGGGTGCAGTAGCCTGGATAATTTCGTTGCTTACCTTTCCGTATGTCGCACTACCGGCCTACTGGTTTTTTGGACGGCCACGCTTTTATGGCTATGTTTCCGCCAGAGGTGAACGTGACAGCGTGTTGCGCCGCGTACTGGCCCGTTATCGGGCAAATATGATGCCTTTCTATGTTGTAACTGCCAACGCGGATACGCATGCCGTTGAGCAACTCGCCATGATGCCGTTAACCCAAGGTAACCAGGCTGATCTTTTAATCGACGGCGAAAACACGTTTAAAAGCTTGTTTTCGGGTATCGACCGCGCTGAGTCGTACATACTGCTGCAGTTTTTTATTGTGCGCGATGACGCACTCGGACGTAAGTTGCAGCAGCGGTTGCGGGTGGCGGCTACCCGTGGGGTCAGGGTCTACTTTCTGTATGACGAGGTTGGAAGTCGCAAGCTTAATGATGGCTATTTGCATGACCTAGAATCAGCAGGCGTAGAAGTTAGTGCATTTCGTTCGTCGCGCGGGTTTAAACATCGCTTTCAGCTGAACTTTCGTAACCACCGCAAAGTCGCCGTAATGGATGGAAGAGAGGGCTGGGTCGGTGGTTTTAACGTCGGAGTCGAGTATTTGGGTGAGCACCCTCGCCACGGTGCCTGGCGAGATACCCACTTAAAATTGGCAGGTCCCAGTGTCATGGGGTTACAAGAAGCATTCTGGGAAGATTGGCACTGGGCGACGGGAGAAGTCATTAACCTTAACTGGCAGCCTGAAACAACCCCTGCGATGAACCACCATGTCATTGTTGTACCTTCAGGTCCCGCAGATCGGTTAGACACGGCAAGCCTTTTAGTACAAAACATGATTCATAGTGCACAAGAGCGCTTATGGGTAACAAGCCCGTATTTCGTGCCCGATCAGGGGGTGCAAGATGCCCTCCGGCTAGCCGCTATGCGAGGCGTGGATGTCCGCGTCATGATTCCCGAACGTCCGGATCACTTGCTGGTGTTTTTATCCGCGTTTTCATTTTTACCTGATATGCTTCGTGCAGGAGTGAAAATATACCGTTATCTTCCTGGGTTTTTACACCAAAAAGTCATCTTGATAGACAACAACGCTGCTTCAGTGGGAACCGTGAATCTGGATAACCGTTCTTTCCGCTTAAACTTTGAAATTACCGCTTTTATTCCCAGCCCTGATTTTGCAGCAGAAGTCCGTCTCATGTTGGAAAAAGATTTTTCCCAGTGCCGACGTGTTTCTCTGGATGAAATTCAGCAGCGTCCCCTGTGGAAAAAAGTGATTTCGCGGGCTGCATACTTAACGTCCCCTATCCAATAACCGTGGCATGTATACGTCAAGTTCGTTTAATAGGAGTCTAGGGTGAATTTAGAAACCAAATGGTTAGAAGATTTTGTCGCCCTAGCCAATACACGCAGCTTTTCTGCTTCGGCGCGTCAGCGCCATGTGACTCAGCCGGCTTTTAGTCGGCGAATTCGAGCACTGGAACAGGCGATTGGTGTCACACTGGTCGACCGTTCAACGACCCCAGTAGGACTTACCTCAGAAGGGCAGCTGTTTCTGGTAACGGCGCGTAATCTCGTTGAACAGCTCAATGAATCCCTTAGCCACCTGCGCGGGCTTTCCATTGCCAACGAAGCCTTGGATATCGTAGCTGCCCATTCTTTGGCGTTGAGTTTTTTCCCGCCCTGGATTTCTCGGCTGCAAAAAGGGTTAGGGGAGCTGCCCACTCGGCTCATTGCCATGAATGTTGGTGAAGCCATCCATGTGCTGCGCGAAGGCAATTGCGACTTGATGTTGGCGTATTACGATCCTTTTGCCACGATGCAGCTTGATGCAGAAGTATTTCCCTCATTCTCGATCGGTAAGGTCAAAATGTTGCCCGTGACACTCCCCGATGAGCAGGGTAAGCCACGCCACACACTGCAAAATGAAAGTTCTATTCCTTATCTCGCCTACACACAAGGCGCTTTTTTAGGTCGTAGCGTGCGTATGCTGCTCAAAAACGACCCGTTACGGATGCGCTTACGAACCATATACGAAACTGCCATGGCAGAAGGCCTTAAAGGTATGGTACTTCAAGGCGTTGGGGTGGCTTGGATTCCGGATTTTTGCATCCGTGAAGAGCTCAAAAATGGCCAGCTCGTTCGGGCCGGTGATGAAAGTTGGGATATCCCGCTAGAAATTCGCCTATACCGCTGCTCTTTAGTTCACAAACCGGGCGTAGAGCGTCTATGGCGGCAAATGATGAAACTGCCAAGGGACTTTCTTCAAGCATAAGGACTTTCTTCAAGTAAAAGGTCTTTCTTTAGCCCAAAGCCCGTTAGCTTGTGCTGCCAAAGTCGGTTGGTAACCCCAAAAAATTCTGAATAATAAAAAAGTGATCCTCAAAAAGGCTATCCGGTTCGAGATCGGCCAACGCGACCCAACGGGCGTGATCGCCGCCTTTGACCGGTTTTAACCTGGGTAATTGCTGATCGGGGCGAAGGGCAAAATAAAAAGCCTCGGCTAACGTTCTCCCACGCCAGCTACGGTGCGGTTCATCAAACAAACGCTGCCCACGCAGAGAGCCTTTGAGCACCGGCTCCGGCACTTTAAGCCGAATACGCTCGCGCAGCTCACGCAGGCAGGCGTCCAGCAGCCGTTCGTGTGGGTTAATAAAACCGCCGGGCAACGCGTAAAGACCTTTCCCTGGGGCGGCGGTCCGCCTCACTAAAAGCACATGCCCGGACTGCACAACAACGGCATTCACGGTAACAAAAATGGGCGGGTAGGGTGCTTGTGACCACGCTTGACGGTATTGATCAAGCAGGCGCTGCTCCTCAAGTAACTGATCATACGCATCGCCTTGGCAAAAATGGCTCACCCGTTCAACCACGCCAGGGGGCAAATCGTGGTAGGCGCCGGTACTCAAATAGTCATTGGTAGCAACTTGCGAGCGAAATAGCCGCTCACGGATTTGGCTAGCTGAAATCCCCTCGACTAACGGTACGCTAACCGATTCCCACTGCGGAAAAAGCGATAAATAGTAGCTTGATTGTCCGCGACTCGCGCCTATCAAGCCAATGCGCGGTAGCTTGGCGTTGTCGAGCGCGGTTAAGTCACGGACACGGCGCTGAACATCGCGCACCCAGACATCATCGTTATATAGCGCGTCCAATAAAGGCGTGATCTCCAGACGCCGATTTTCTTCGTCATCAAAGCCCGAGCGAATCATTGCCTGACGTTCATCAAACTGCCAAGGATTACGCAACGAGCGTGCCTGCCAGGCAGAGCCGACGAGCACGATGACTTGCCGAGCTTGCCTAAGCGCCTCGCGGATGACCGCTAAATGACCGAGATGCGGCGGCTGAAAACGGCCAATAAACACCAGGCAATCAAAGTCGTACGACGAAGCGCCATGAGCCTGAGTGGCTGGGTGTTCTAAGGGCATGAGAGGCTCCTGTGAGAAGGACGCGTGGCGATTAGCGGTAAAACGGTCGCCATTATGGCAGTTAAGGCGAGTGACGCAATCAGTCGTTCAACTGTCATCCCGCGTAAGGTTCGGTATGCTATGACTTATTCACCGAAGGACAGGGACGCAACTGATGGTCAAACGTACTGTGACGTTTTGGGGCAATGTCGTAAAAGATGCCATAAAGCTATGGTTGGAATGTAACGCTTTCAGCTATGCGGGGTCGCTGGCGTTTTATACGCTTTTCTCTCTCGCACCCACGATTATTATTGCAGTGACCGTCATCGGCGTGGTGATGGGTGAAGAGGCCGCTCACGGACAAATCGTTAGCCAATTGCAAGGAACCTTGGGCGTGGACGCGGCTGTCGCCGTCGAGCAAGCCGTGGCACAGTCACGCATTGAAGAAGCAGGTCTATTGCCCTCGGTATTAGGGGTTAGCGCCTTGATCGTAGGTGCAACCACCGTCTTTGCCCAAATGCAGTTTTCGCTAAATACCATTTTTGGGGTTACCGCGCGTCCCACGGCTAATAGTGCCTGGATTTTTGTCAAAAACCGGCTGTTATCGCTTACGGTTGTGCTCTCGATTGGTTTTATTCTGCTGGTATCGCTGGTTGCCGGTGTGATGATCCGCTCCATTTTGCAGGCAGCAGACGAGCTGTTGCCGTATACCGGAATGTTAGCCGCTAGCGTTGAATCGCTGATTTCCTTAGGCGTTGTGGTGCTGCTCTTTGCCACCATTTTCAAAGTATTACCCGATGTTATTTTGCGCTGGCAAGATGTCTTTATTGGCGCGGTGGTCACCGCGGTACTGTTTACCATTGGTCGCAGTCTTATTGCGATCTATCTCGCCTACACAGCGACCGCTTCAACGTATGGCGCCGCAGGTTCAGTCGTGATGATTTTGCTATGGGTGTATTATTCGTCGCTTATTTTATTGTTCGGCGCCGCCTTTACCCGCTCTCTTTTAATCCGGCGCGGGCGTGTATTGGTACCGCGTAATAGCGCTGTTATCGTTAGGCGAGAGTTGGTCGATGAAAGGCCAATAGCGAAATAAGTGTAAACGCATCATTTGAGGAGACTGATATGTCGATGTGCTGCACCAAAGCGTGGGTAACAGGCAAGGTTCAAGGCGTTTGGTATCGCGGATCAGCCCAAGAGCAGGCGCTTAAATTGGGAATTACCGGGTATGCCAAAAACCTCCCTGATGGGCGCGTTGAAGTGTTGATGTGTGGTTCACAAGAGGCTGTGAAAACGCTCTCAGAGTGGTTATGGCAAGGGCCAGAAAAGGCGCATGTGACCCACGTGGAGTTTGAGGTATTGGAACAAGCCCATGCGCCGGATACGTTTTCTACCTATTAAAGCATTACGCTGAATGCCAAGCGCGAATGTTGTCAGCCGTTAGCTTGACAATATTTTGCCGCGCTTCCGGGGTAATCCAGGCGTTGTGAGGCGTAACGATAAGGTTCAGTGCCTCACCTTCACCTAGTGCTTCCAGCAGCGCGTGCCCGTCGCGGGGTGGCTCGCTAGGCAAAACATCCACGCCCAACCCACCCAGTTTGTCATTCCTGAGTGCTGTTAGCGCAGCCTCTTCATCGATAATGCCGCCGCGGGCGCAGTTTATTAACAGCAACGAGGATTTAGCACGATTTAAGCGCTCCTGATTGATCAGGTGGCGTGTTGCCTCGTTGAGCGGGCAGTGGAGGCTTACAATATCGGCGCTTGACAGCAGGTCATCCAAAGAAGGGCGCTTATCGTTATCTTCGTTACCCGGCCGCGCCGCAAAGGTGACTTTCATTCCGAAGGCTTCCGCTAGGCGTGCGACTTCGCTGCCTAGCTCACCCTGGCCGACCATCACTAAGTTTTTGCCCGCAAGCTGGAGGGTCGGATAATCCTGAAGACAGAAAAAATTGCTCTGTTGCCATTTACCAGCGGCGAGTGCGCGCTGGTAAAGGGGTAAGCGATTAGCGAGTGCCAGCATCAGCATCAAGGTGTGCTGCGATACGCTGGCAGTGCCGTAAGCAGAAACGTTTTTTACCGTAATACCCTGCGCTTGGGCCGCCTCCAAATCGATGTTGTTAAGCCCTGTTGCGAGCACGCAGATAAGGCTTAGCTTGGGCAGCGCGGATAGCGTCTTAGCATCGAGCACCACTTTATTGACAATCGCAATCTCAGCGTCTGCCAAGCGTTCGCGCGCCTCGGTTGTGCTGCTCTGACCGTATACGGTTAAATGATCCACCTGTTCATGAATCGTTGTGAGGTCAATGTTTGGTCCTAGGCTCTCTGCATCTAACATCACGGCGTTTGGCATTTCCTTCTCTCCTGCAGTGTTATTAAGTGATGTGTTATCAAGTGACAGTATTTATGCGGTAGCGACTTGCTCGCTAGGGGCTACAAAAGGGTATAATACGCCCGCTTTACCAACCGCCGTCTTGGAATTTCCCCGATTTGGCCGCATATAGCAGCCCGGCAGCGAATGCGCATGCCAACATCCTGTCTGGGCCACGCTTTTCAGGAGTCAATAACATGCCCATCTACGAATATGAGTGCAAGGCCTGCGGCCATCGTCTAGAAAAACTGCAGAAAATCAGCGCTGAACCGCTAACGGATTGCCCCGTTTGCGAACGTGATACACTTTCGCGTCTTATTTCAGCAGCGGGTTTTCGCCTAGCTGGCGGCGGTTGGTACGAAACCGATTTCAAGACGGGTAGCAAAAAGAACTTGGCAGCGGATAGTGCTAAAGAGGGCACCTCGCCTTCAAAGAGTGAAACAACGCAAAGCAGCACCAAAAAAGCCGACGGCGCTGCCGCTTGATGCCGGATAGTTCTCGCTAGCCGTATATTTCACGGTTTACCGTTACGTTACCCCTACTTTGCCACAACACAGAACAGGATTTGACATGCGCAGCCATTATTGCGGCCAGCTAAACGAAACGTTGGTGGATCAAACGGTTACCGTTTGCGGATGGGTACACCGTCGCCGGGATCACGGCGGCGTTATCTTCCTCGATATGCGTGATCGCGACGGCATTGCACAGTTCGTGGTTGACCCAGACACTGCCGAGGCGTTCGCCAATGCTGATCGCGCCCGTGGTGAGTATGTGCTTCGCATTACGGGCCGCGTTCGTCTGCGCCCGGAAGGGACACAAAACCCCAACATGCCAACCGGCATGATTGAAGTCTTGGCCAAAGATGTAGAAGTACTGAACACCGCCGCGACACCGCCGTTCCAGCTTGATGAGCATGGCAAAGTCGGCGAAGAAGTACGTTTAAAGCATCGCTACATCGATTTGCGCCGCCCAGACATGATCGAGAAGCTACGTATGCGTTCGCGCATTTCGCACAACGTGCGCGCCTTTTTGGAGAACCAAGGCTTCTTAGACATTGAGACGCCGGTTCTCACCCGGGCAACGCCTGAAGGGGCGCGTGACTACCTAGTGCCGAGTCGTACCCACGCAGGCAATTTCTTTGCGCTACCGCAGTCGCCGCAGCTTTTTAAACAGCTCTTAATGGTGGCCGGTTTTGATCGCTACTACCAGATTGCCAAGTGCTTCCGCGACGAGGACCTGCGCGCTGACCGTCAACCGGAGTTCACGCAGATCGACATCGAGGCGTCGTTCGTTGAAGAGAACGATATCATGGCGATCACTGAGTTGATGATACGCCAGCTGTTTAAAGACGTGCTCGACGTTGAGCTGCCGGTATTCCCGCAGATGACATGGCACGACGCCATGCAGCGTTACGGCTCTGATAAGCCTGACTTACGCATTCCGCTGGAATTGACCGACGTTGATGATTTAATGCAACAAGTCAACTTCAAGGTGTTTTCAGGCCCCGCTAGCGCAGAAGATGGCCGTGTAGCCGCACTAAAAGTGCCGGGTGGCGCGACACTTTCGCGTAAAGAGATTGATGAGTACACCAAGTTTGTGGGCATTTACGGCGCGAAGGGCTTGGCATGGATCAAGGTCAACGAGCGCGCCAAGGGGCTTGATGGTCTGCAGTCACCCATCGTCAAGTTTATGGAAAAGGTGGTTGAAGAGCTTCTCGATCGCGTTGATGCCAAAGATGGCGACATTATTTTCTTTGGGGCCGATAAAGCCCGCATCGTCAATGAAGCCATCGGCGCGCTACGCGTTAAGTTGGGTGCAGACTTGAATCTTTACACTCAAGCTTGGTCGCCGCTTTGGGTCATCGATTTCCCGATGTTCGAAGCCGACGACAACGGCCGCTTAAGCCCGTTGCACCATCCGTTCACCGCGCCGGCGTGCTCTCCTGAAGAGCTCCAGGCGAACCCGGCTGGGGCGCTCTCTCGCGCCTACGATATGGTGTTGAATGGCACTGAGCTGGGTGGTGGTTCTATCCGTATTCACGATCAGGCCATGCAGAGCACCGTATTTGAAATTCTGGGTATTGGCGAAGAGGAAGCACGCGAGAAATTTGGCTTCTTGCTCGACGCACTGCAGTACGGCGCGCCGCCCCATGGTGGTTTGGCCTTCGGTCTGGATCGCTTGGTGATGCTGATGGTTGGTGCGAACACCATTCGTGAGGTGATTGCCTTCCCGAAAACGCAGAGCGCCGCTTGTTTAATGACCGATGCGCCTGGTGAGGTCAGCGCCGAGCAGCTAAAAGATCTCAATATCCGTCTGCGCCAAAAAGCCAAAGCAGAAACCGCAGGGGAGTAAACCCCGCTGTGGTAGCCGCCATGGCTTTTGTAGGGCAACACGACACCGGCGCCTTAGGGCGTCGGTGTTTTTTTAAGCGCCTATTCTTAGGATATCGCCGATGCCTGAGCCGCCACTCGATATAACGCCGCGTATTCTTGGCATTGACCCTGGTTCACGCATTACCGGTTTTGGTGTCATTGATATTCATCAAGGCAAACCCAGCTATGTTGCCAGTGGCTGCATACGCACTACCGATGTAGCGCTTGAGCAGCGACTCGCGCAAATTTATGCCGGTCTCGATGAAGTGGTGGGGCTACACCGCCCAACGTATGTGGCGATAGAACGTGTGTTTATGGCCAAAAACCCGGATTCGGCGCTGAAGCTCGGTCAAGCACGCGGTACTGCGCTTGTCTGTATGGCGAACCTAGGATTTGCGGTTAACGAATATTCACCACGCCAAATTAAACAGGCAGTGACAGGGCAGGGCGGCGCGGATAAAACGCAGGTGCAGCATATGGTCACCGCGATTTTGCGCCTTTCAGCCACGCCCCAGGCCGATGCTGCCGATGCCCTCGCGATTGCTCTAACAGATGGTTATGTCCGCAGTGGTCTCGCCGTTGATACGGCGTCCCAACGTACACGACGCAAAACCGGCCGTTGGCGTCTCTAGTACACGTCTGTATGGGGTAAAATGGGGCACTTGTACCTGGTCACTTGTACAGAGTGGCTTTATAGTAAGCACACTTTGTGTAGGTGTTTGCCTATTTACCATGAAAAGCCCGTTATCATGAAAGGTCAGCTATGATTGGACGCCTTACCGGGCAGTTGTTGGAAAAACATCCGCCCTTGATTGTCATCGACGTGCATGGCGTGGGCTATGAGCTAGAAACGTCAATGAATACGCTGGTGGCATTGCCTGCCGCAGGTGAAACCATTTCACTATATACCCATTTGACGATCCGTGATGACGCGCATCTGCTTTATGGTTTTTCTCGTGAGCACGAGCGAGCGTTGTTTCGCGCGTTGATCAAGGTCAACGGGGTGGGTCCCAAACTAGCGCTCGCGATTCTCTCGGGCATGGACGAGGATGCCTTTATGCGCTGCGTACGCGATGATGACAGCAAAACGTTGACTCGCCTTCCGGGTGTAGGGAAAAAGACAGCTGAGCGACTGATCATCGAGATGCGCGACCGTTTTCCAGAGTGGGAAAACGCCTCAGACGCAACCTTGCCGCTAGAGGCGGGGACGGCGCAAGGCCAGCGCGACAGCTTGGCAGATGCCGAAGCGGCATTAATCAGCTTGGGCTACAAGCCCGCTGAGTCAGCCAAAATGCTTTCAGGGCTCGATCCCAAACAGCCTGCTGAAGCACTTATCAAAGCGGCGCTGACCCAACGCTTAAGCAGTTAGCCCGGCTATAAC
>JBNJFC010000007.1:0-47056 GCA_051746485.1 Pseudomonadota bacterium | reverse complement strand
CGAAGCCTGCGGCGTCGAGATCGGCATTCGTCGCCTGGAAGCGCGCCCGACAGCCACGCTGTGTGTCGACTGCAAAACCCTGGCCGAGCTCAAAGAGAAACAGCTAGGCGGTTAAATCTTCCATGCAGACGTTTAACGGGCACCCCGCCAAAGGTGCCTGTTTTTGTGTGCCCTTTATTTGTGCTCGGAGACGTTGGCTCATGGCAATAGGCTGATACGATAGCGCTATGCATTTACGCTCAACTTATCGTGGCCGCTTTGCCCCAACGCCCTCCGGGCCGCTGCACCTAGGCTCGCTGGTAGCAGCACTGGGCAGTTTCCTCGATGCCCGCGCCTCACAGGGCACTTGGTTAGTGCGAATCGAAGATATCGACCCACCACGCTGCCCGGCGGGAGCGGCGGATACGATTTTGCGCCAGCTAGAGGCGTTCGGCTTGCACTGGGACGGCAACGTTACCTGGCAGCACACCCGTGACGATGCCTACGAAAAGGCACTTGAGCAGCTAAAAGCGGCGGGGCTGGCCTACCCGTGCAGCTGCTCACGCAAGCAGTGGCGCGATTACCCTATCTACCCTGGCTGGTGCCGCAACGGTGTTTGCGAACCCGAAAAACCGGTGGCCTGGCGGCTGCGCAGCGATCTCGGCGAGCGCCCTATTCACTGGGAAGATCGCCTGTTTGGGCCGCAAACCTTCGACCCGGCGGACCTAGGCGATGTGGTGCTAAAACGCAAAGACGGGCTCTGGGCGTATCAGCTTGCCGTGGTGGTGGATGACGCCGCGCAAGGCATCACCGACGTCGTGCGCGGTATTGATCTTCTCGACAACACACCCTGGCAGCGCCAGCTCCAACGTGCGCTGAGCTACCCTGAGCCTCGCTACCTGCATCTGCCGTTGATCGTCACACCGGAAGGCCAAAAACTCTCCAAGCAGAACCTTGCGCCAGCGCTAGCTGACGATGCCAAAACGATCCGGCGCCAGCTTTTCTGGGCATTACAGGCGCTCGATCACGCGCCCCCCCTCGAGCTTGCCAAGGCGCCCCCGGCAGAGCAGCTTGCCTGGGGTATCGAGCACTGGTCAGTATCCCGTATGGCCGCTACCGCCCAGCGCGATGCCCCCTAGCGCATTGAAGGAGTCGCGATGTACGTTTACCGAATCATGCTGTTTTTGGTGTTTGGCGGCTACCTGCTCTCACCGCTTTTGATGAACGGATGGGGCAACCCGGATATCGCCTGGTACCGGCCGTTTCTGATCTGGGGCGTCCTGATCGCCCTCACCGTGTGGCTGGAGCAGAAGAGGAAGCTCGATGAGCGTTGATGTCGTCTCACTGCTACTGCTCGGGGTCGGGTACCTGGCGCTGCTGTTCGGCTGTGGCGTTGCCGTCGAGCGCGGATGGGTATCGGTCCGCATTACCCGCCACCCGGCCGTCTATACGCTTGCGCTTGGCGTTTATGCCAGCGCCTGGGCCATTTACGGCAGCATCGAATTCGCCGCCAGCTCAGGGTTTGGCTACCTAGCCTATTACTTGGGCGCCGCCGGGGCCTTTCTGCTCGCACCGGTGCTGTTGGTGCCGATTCAGCGCATCACCCGCACCTACCAGCTTGCCTCGCTGGCCGATCTGTTTGCCTTTCGTTTTCGCTCGCGCTGGGCGGGGTTGCTCGTCACGCTGGTGAGCCTGCTGGCGGTACTGCCGCTTCTCGGCATTCAAGTGAAAACGCTCGGCGAAGCGGTCGATGTGATGACACAAAGCACCAGAGGCTCCGATGTATCGCTGCTGTTCTGCGTGATCATTGCCGCGTTCGCGGTGTTTTTTGGCGCGCGCCATAGCCATCTCCATGCGCGTCACGACACGCTGCTCGCCGCCATTGCGTTTGAGTCGATCATTAAGCTTGTCGCTATGCTCACCTTAGGGGCCGTCGCCCTTTGGGGCGTATTTGATGGCCCTCAGCACCTTCAGCAGTGGCTGGGAAGCGAAGGCCAAGCGCTACAAACCCAAACGTCCAAACTTGAACCAGCCCACTGGCGCACGCTGCTACTGCTCTTTTTTGCCGCGGCGTTTCTGATGCCACACCTATTTCACATCACCTTTGCTGAGAGCCTCTCACGTCACACCTTGCTGCAAGCCAGCTGGACGCTGCCGCTGTTTTTATTGCTCATGGCGCTACCGGTGCCGCTGATCTGGTGGGCAGCCCAGGCTCAAGCCGACACGCCCCTTACGCTCCCAGCCTACGCCGCTTACATGATTCACACCCACCCCTGGGTTGGCGCGCTGGCGTTTCTTGGCGGGCTCGCCGCGGCGAGCGGCACGATGATTATGATTTCATTGGCGCTTTCGGGCATGGTGCTCAACCATATTGTGCTGGTGGCAAGCCCCCCGGAAGCGCGTACGGATCTCTACGGCTGGCTACGCTGGCTACGCCGAGGCCTGATTGTGGCGGTGATTATCAGCGGCTGGCTGTTTTATACCGGCGTGGGGCGCCACCACGACTTAACCGCCCTGGGGCTTGCCGCTTTTGTCGGCATGGCACAGTGCTTACCCGGCATGCTGGCGCTGCTCTACTGGCCCGGCGCTAACCGTAACGGCATGGTGGCAGGCTTGCTCGCGGGTGTTCTCGTTTGGCTCTGGGGGCTGTGGTTACCGCTTTTTGTCGCCATTCCAGTACCGACGCTGCCTTTTACGCCATTGCTCCCGCCCGACTCACCGCTTTGGTATCAGGTGACGTTGCTGTCTCTCGCGGCCAATATTTTATTGCTCATCACTATTTCGCTGTTTAGCCGCACTTCCGAAGGGGAAAAATCCGCTGCCGAAGCCTGCTCGGTGGATGCCGTGATTCGCTCCAAACGCCTGCCGCTGGAAGCCGCCACCGTAGACGATTTCACCTCTCATTTAGCGCAAGCATTGGGCGACGAAGCGGCTCGTCGTGAGGTTAATCGCGCCATCATGGCACTGCATATCACCCACCAAGAGCGCCGCCCTTACGCCCTGCGCCGCCTGCGTGATCGTATTCAGGCGAACCTATCCGGGCTAATGGGGCCGTCGGTAGCGCGGGATATCGTCGACCGTTACCTGCCCTACCGCCACGACGATGCTCCGGTGACCGATGACATCCAATTTGTCGAGAGCCGCTTGGAAGCCTACCGCTCGCGTCTAACCGGGCTTGCCCGCGAACTCGATGGCCTGCGCCGCCACCACCGTCAAACCCTCACTCACCTGCCAGTCGGGCTGTGCGTATTTGGCGATGACAGCGAGCTGCTGATGTGGAACCAAGCACTCGCAGAGCTCTCCGGCATCAGCGGCGAGAGCGTGATCGGCTCACGGCGTGACAGCCTGCCTGATCCGTGGCCCACTCTCCTAGGGAAGGCGCTTGAGAGTAACAACGCCCCGCTTTATAAGCAGCCGGCGCACCTGCATGGCCGCGATTATTTTTTGACCCTGCACAAAGCCGAGCTCAGCGGCGACGACAGCCGCGGCGGCAGTGTCGTGCTGATCGAAGATCACAGTGAAATGAAGCGCCTCGAAGACGAGCTGGTGCACGCCGCCCGCTTAGCCTCCATCGGCCAGCTAGCCGCAGGAGTCGCACATGAGATCGGCAATCCGATTACCGGCATCTCATCGCTGGCACAAAACCTGCGCTACGATACCGATGACCCGATATTGCTGGAAACCGCCGACCATATTCAGACCTTGACTCAGCGCGTCACCAAGATCGTCAACTCGCTAGTAGGCTTTGCTCACGGAGGCCGCCAAAGCGTGCCGCTGCCCAGCGACCCAGTCGACCTTACAACCATTAGCGAAGACGCGCTGCACTTGATCCACTTGGCACGCTCAGGCGAGGATGTCACGCTAACCAACACATGTTCGAAAGCCATTGTGGTGCGCGGCGACGCTCAGCGACTCACCCAAGTGATGGTGAACCTGCTCGGCAATGCTCGTGACGCCTGCACGCCTAGTGGTCATGTCACGATCAGTGCCGGTATCGATGGGCACCACGCTTGGTGGCAAGTGAGCGATGACGGCCACGGCATCGACCCAGCCGTGCGTGACCGGCTGTTTGAACCGTTCACCACCACCAAGCCTGCCGGGGAAGGCACGGGGCTTGGGCTTTCGCTGGCGTACCAAATCATTAGCGAACACCAGGGCAAAATTGACGTGGCGTCACCGCCGCCTGGCCACTCTCGCGGCACAGCCATCACACTATGGCTTCCGCTTTACCAACAGGATGACATAACGCCCCATGGCCAAGATTCTGATTGTTGAAGATGAAGCGATCATCCGCAGCGCGTTAAAGCGCCTGCTGGAGCGTCATGACTACCAAGTCAGCGAAGCCGGCAGCGTTGAAGCCTGCGCACCGTTGGAGCTCCACGGCTTTGATCTAATCATCAGCGACCTACGCTTGCCCGGTGAACCCGGCAACGCGCTGATCGAGCGCGCCTCACCGGTGCCGGTGCTGATTATGACCAGTTATGCCAGCATGCGCTCGGCCGTGGAGACGCTCAAACAGGGCGCGGTGGATTATGTGGCCAAACCGTTTGACCACGCCGAACTTTTAGAAACCGTCTCACGGATTCTGCATCGGCAATCGATGCAGAAAAGCGAGCCGCCAGATATCACCGATGACCGGGGCAGCCGTCAGAGTATGATCGGCGACTGCGCCGCCATGCAGCAGGTATATACCCGCATCCGCAAGACCGCGCCGGCCGATGTCTCGGTGCTGATCCAAGGCGAATCTGGCACCGGCAAAGAGCTGGTGGCGCGCGCCATTCACCAGCAGAGCCAACGCATCAACGCACCACTGATTTGCGTGAACTGCGCCGCAATCCCGGAAACACTGATCGAATCAGAGCTTTTTGGCCACGAAAAAGGCGCCTTCACCGGTGCCAGCGCCGCACGCACCGGGTTGGTCGAAGCCGCCGACGGCGGCACGCTGTTTCTGGATGAAATCGGCGAGCTGCCGCTGGATGCCCAAGCACGCCTTTTACGCGTACTGCAGGAGGGTGAGATTCGCAAGATCGGTTCGGTCGAGACGCGCCACGTCAATGTGCGCTTGATCGCCGCTACCCACCGCGACCTTCGTGCGCTGTCCAAAAGCGGTGAGTTTCGCCTGGATCTTTATTATCGCTTAAACGTCATGCAGATTGACCTGCCGCCGCTACGCGAGCGCGGCGACGATGTCCTCGAAATCGCTGATATCCTGCTAGACAAAGCCTGCAAGCGCCACCACCGCGAAGGGCTGAGGCTATCGCGTGCAGCGCGTCAGGACCTTCGCGACTACCCTTGGCCCGGCAACGTGCGCGAGTTGGAAAACGCCCTTGAACGCGGCGTCATTCTCGCTGAAGGCCATTTGATTCACCCGGATGATCTTGGCCTAGCACCGGTGGCCACACGCCCTCAGCCTACCCCTCAAACACAGACGACCGAGACCGGCAGCGACCCAGCGGAAGGCGATCTCTCGCTAGAGGATTACTTTCAGCATTTTGTGCTCGAACACCAAGATCAGATGAGCGAAACCGAGCTGGCACAAAAGCTCGGGATTAGCCGCAAAAACCTCTGGGAACGGCGTCAACGCCTGGGTATTCCGCGCAAAAAGACTGCCCGCCACTCGCCTTAGCCTCATCAGGCCCGACCAACGTCTACTTCACGAAAGCCACTGTTTATTATCTCTCCTAAGCGTTACGCCACCACTGTTACCTGTGCACACAACATCTGCTCAAATCAGGCCAAAAACCGGTAACACTTGCTTAGACATGGCTTACTTTCACCGCACAAAAAAACCCTAACCAATTGAAATTAAAAAGTTTTTAAAATAGTGGCACGCCAAGTGCAGTATATATAGGTAAGAATAACAAGCACGATAACCATGGGCTGTGCGGCGGTTGCTCCTAAACGAGACCCAACAAAAACAACACTCGACACCGCACCCACCTGAGCCACAACAAAAACAACAGGGCCAGGCAGAGATAGCAGTACGAACAAAAACAACAGACTGTATCTCGACTTGCAGCGCGGCAAAATTGCCACGCAACTCGAACAAAAACAACACAACGCAAGGTGCCCACTAGGACGCGATGTACGCATTAAAGGCAAAAAACAATCATAATGCCCTCTACGCGTGCAGCCCGGTAACAAAAACAACCCACCGGGTGGAGAAAATCGCGATTGGATTATTGTTTTGAATACGAGGCGGTCGAACTCCATTAGGCTTTGAGAAAGAAAATCTAACGCCTACTGACTGCGGTGCGTATTCAGGGCGATGTGCCAACATGAAGAAAAACAGCAGCACGGATGCTGGTTGATTGCTTAATAGGGGAGGCCACTATGGCCTCCCCTTTCTGCGTTTAAGCGCCCCTGCTCGCGCTTTGACACCGCAGCATGCTTTGCAAGGCGCAAAGCGTCGGCTACACTCAGCCACTTTACGAATCTTGCGAGTCGAATCCGCCGCATATTCAATGGATTTACCCATTGTCTGAGCAACGACCTATTACATAACCTGGGAGAGCATTTGAAATCCCTGCTCGAATCAAAAAAACATCCCGAAGGTGAGCACAAGCCGCGTATTATTCCACGCGCCGAGCACCCCGTGTCTCGTCAGCACATCAGCGACGCCGCGCTCAAGGTGCTTTATCGTCTTGACGGCGCTGGCTTTGACGCTTTCCTCGTCGGTGGCTGCATCCGCGATGCCCTCTTGGGCCTAATGCCCAAAGATTTTGACGTGGCGACCAACGCCACGCCCGAACAGGTACGCGAGCTATTTCGCAACTCGCGGCTGATTGGGCGGCGTTTTCGTATCGTTCATGTCCGTTTTGGCCGTGAAGTGATTGAGGTCACCACATTCCGCGGCAAGCCCCAAGATGAGCATGGCGACCACATCGCGCACCAGTCCGACGATGGGCTACTGCTGCGGGACAACGTATGGGGCAGCATCGAAGAGGACGCGCTGCGCCGCGACTTCACGGTGAACGCCCTCTACTACAGCATCGCCGATTTCAGTATTCACGATTTTGCCGATGGCGCGCACGATATCGAGACCCGTACTCTGCGGCTGATCGGCGACCCACAAACGCGCTACCGTGAAGACCCGGTGCGGATGCTGCGTGCAGTTCGCTTTGCGTCAAAGCTCGACTTCACGCTGTCGACCGAAACGGAAGCGCCGATTTACGAACTCGCCCCGTTGCTGCTGCAAATCCCCCCCGCGCGCCTGTTTGATGAAGTGCTTAAGCTCTTCATGGCAGGCCACGGCTTAATGACCTTCCGTATGCTTAGCCATTACGGCTTGTTTGGCATGCTCTTCCCCGAAGCGGAAGAAGCCATGGCCGACGCCGCGTGGGCCGAACAGCTGATCGAAGCCGCGCTGACGAACACCGACAAGCGCATCGCCGATAGCCGCCCGGTGACGCCAGCATTTCTGCTCGCGGCATTTTTATGGGCCCCGGTGGTACATCGCCAAGCGCAGTTTGAGAGCGACGGCATGCCCGCCATTCCTGCGCTCCAGGCCGCCGCCCAGCAGGTCATTTCGCGTCAGTTGCAGCATACCTCGATCCCCAAACGCTTCGGCATGCCGATGCGCGATATTTGGGAGCTGCAGGCACGGCTACCCCAGCGCCACGGCAAGCGCGCGTTTCAGACCCGCGAACACCCGCGTTTTCGCGCCGCCTATGATTTGCTCCTCCTGCGCGAGCAGGCAGGCGAGATTCCGCGTGGGCTCGGCGACTGGTGGACCGCCTTCCAGGACGGCGACGAACACGAACAGCGCCGCCTGATCCAAAAGACCGGGGGCGACCCGGCAAGCCAAGGGCCAAAAAAGAAACCCCGTAAGCGGCGTCGGCGCAAACCGCGCCAGACGACGGAGTAAGCCCATGCCGAACACGTCACTGGCGTATATCGGGCTGGGCAGTAACGTGGACAACCCCGTTCAGCAAGTAACACATGCTTTATCCGAGCTTGACCGGCTGCCGCTGAGCCGACTTGTGGAAGCATCATCGCTTTATCGCAGTAAGCCAGTGGGACCGCAGGATCAGCCTGACTTCGTCAACGCCGTGGCTGCGCTTGAAACCCGCCTCTCGCCACTGGCCCTATTGGATCAGCTGCAAGCGCTTGAGCAGCACCACCGTCGCCGACGAGAACACCGCTGGGGGCCACGCACGCTGGATCTCGATGTCTTGCTGTTCAACCATACCCACATCGAGCATTACCGGCTGTGCGTGCCGCACCGAGAAATGCACACACGCGCTTTTGTGCTACGCCCGCTCATTGAGGTAGCCCCGCACTTGACGCTACACGGTCAGCCGCTTGAGCAATGGTTGGCGCCGCTGACTGATGAGATCATCCCTCTCGACAGCACGCGCTAATTTGGGTAACAATTGCGGGTTACGTCATATCTAGCGCCCATTTAGAGGCGCTCACCAAGGCCTGCAGGCCTAACGCAGAACACGAGATCACGCCATGAAAACCGTCACCCTGAGCACGCTGCAGGCGTATAAACGCGCCGGCGAAACGTTCAGCTGTTTGACCGCCTACGACGCCTCCTTCGCCCACGCCGCCAGCCAAGCCGGCATTGACGTGCTACTGGTCGGCGACTCTCTGGGCATGGTACTGCAAGGACAGCAAAGCACCCTGCCAGTGACGCTGGATGACATTTGCTACCACACCCGCTGCGCTGCCCGGGGCAAAGGGGCGAGCCTTCTGATGGTCGATTTGCCCTTTATGAGCAATGCCAGCACGGAGCAGCTATTGCGCGATTCAGGCGAGTTGATGCGCGCCGGTGCCGAACTGGTGAAAGTCGAGGGCGAAGCATGGATGGCCGATGGCATCCGCGAGCTGACTCGTCGCGGCGTACCGGTATGCGCGCACTTGGGGCTAACGCCGCAGACGGTTTATCAGCTGGGGGGCTATAAAGTGCAGGGACGCGATGCCGAGCGCGCCGAGCAGATCATTAACGACGCCAAAACCCTGGTCGAGGCCGGCGCTTCGGTGATCTTGCTTGAGTGCGTTCCGGCGAGTCTGGGCAAAGCCGTGACGGAGGCGCTCGACGTGCCGGTCATCGGTATTGGTGCCGGCCCGGACACCGACGGCCAGATTTTGGTCATGCACGACATACTTGGCGTCACCCACGGGCGCACGCCCCGTTTTGTTAAAAATTTCTTGGCCGATGCCGATAGTATCCAGGGGGCATTCCAGCGCTACCACCAAGACGTCAAACAGCGTGTATTCCCGGCCCCGGAGCACTGTTTTTAACCTCACACTGTTTTATCCACGCTCAGTTTTAATCACGACACAGCGCTGATGGATTCAGCGGCTCGCTGCGTTTCGGAGCATTTATGCGTACCTTGCGAGACATTTCAGACCTGCGTTATGCGCTCAGCGAATATCGCCAGCGCGGCCAGCGCATCGCGTTAGTCCCAACCATGGGCAATTTGCATGCTGGCCATCTAGCGCTGGTCGAAACCGCACGCCAACACGCCGATGTGGTGGTCTCAAGCCTATTCGTCAACCCGATGCAGTTTGGCCCAGGGGAAGACCTCGACGCCTACCCACGCACGCTTGAGGCCGACCAGCAGGCGCTCACTGATGCTGGTTGCGATGTACTCTTTGCCCCCACGACACAGGCGCTGTATCCCAGCCGGCTCGATGAGCAGACCAGTGTGCATGTGCCCGTGGTTAGCGAAGGCCTCTGTGGTGGTGATCGCCCTGGCCATTTTGATGGCGTTGCCACGATCGTCACCATGCTCTTTAACCTAGTGCAGCCCGATGTTGCTTGTTTCGGCGAGAAGGATTATCAGCAGTTGGCGGTCATTCGCAAAATGGTGGCCGACTTGCACCTGCCCATCGAGATTATCGGTGTGCCGATTGTGCGCAATGCAGACGGTCTTGCCCTCTCTTCGCGCAATGGTTACCTAACCCCGGAAGAGCGCGCCAAGGCCCCCTCGCTCTACCGCACCTTATGCACGATGCGCGATGCGCTTGAAAATGGCGCAAACCACCACGAGATACTACAACAGGGATATAAAGCGCTGTATGATGCCGGGTTTAAACCGGACTACATTGAATTGCGTGATCGCACACTTGGCCCGGTGGAAGCCACAACGCGCGATGCCGTGCTGCTTGCAGCCGCCAAACTTGGGCCTGCACGACTGATTGATAACGTGACATTAACGCTTCCCGTTTCAACCGACACACCCGCTGACGCTGACCCCGCGCCAGCTCAGTCATAAAGGTACACTCCATGCAAACCATTATGCTCAAAGCCAAGCTTCACATGGCCCGCGTCACTCACGCGGTTCTTAATTATGAAGGCTCCTGCGCCATTGATGGCGATTTGCTGGATATGGCCGGCATCCGTGAAAACGAACAGATTCAGATCTACAACGTGGAAAACGGCGAGCGCTTCACCACTTACGCCATTCGCGGTGAAGAAGGCTCCCAAATGATTTCTATTAACGGCGCCGCCGCCCACTTAGCAAGCCCGGGTCATCGCGTCATTATATGCAGCTACGCTCACTATGCGGAGGCGGAGTTGGATAACCATCAGCCGGCGCTGGTGTACCTGCAAGAAGGCAACGTCGTTAGCCACACAAGCAACGCGATTCCAGTACAGCTTGCCTGATCGAACAGGCTCTATCTTGCTAATCAACGGGCCGTTTTTACGGCCCGTTTTTATTTGGTGCGAAAAGCGTATTGCCGCGTCGCACACCCTTCCCCTATGCTACAAGAAGGCGTTAATGTAAAGGCCAAGACGGCTCAATAAATGCCTGTTTAATGCTACCTAGGAGTTATCTTATGCAAGACGTGGTGATTGTTGCAGCACGCCGTACTGCGGTCGGCGCTTTTGGCGGCTCCCTTGCCGGTATTCCCGCAAGCGAGCTCGGCGCGCTCGTAATCAAAGACATCCTTAGCTCGACGGGTGTGGCACCGGATCAAATTGATGAAGTGCTACTCGGCCAAGTGCTGACCGCTGGCGTTGGCCAAAACCCGGCCCGTCAGGCGTCCATCAAGGCCGGGCTCCCTGATGCCGTGCCCGCGATGACCATTAACAAAGTCTGTGGCTCTGGCCTGAAAGCACTGCACCTCGGCACTCAAGCGATTCGCTGCGGCGATGCAAGTGTCGTCATTGCCGGCGGCCAGGAAAACATGTCCGCCTCACCGCACGTACTGCCTAACTCGCGCAATGGCCAGCGGATGGGCGACTGGAAAGCCATCGATACCATGGTACACGATGGCCTTTGGGACGCTTTCAACAACTACCATATGGGCATCACCGCCGAAAATCTCGGCGAGAAGTACGGTATCACTCGCGAAGAAATGGACGAGTTCGCTGCAGCGTCTCAGCAGAAAGCCGCTCAAGCGATCAAAGATGGCAAATTCAAGAGCCAGATCGTGCCGGTGGAGATCCCGCAGCGCAAAGGCGATCCGGTTGTGTTTGACACCGACGAGAACCCGCGTGAAGTGACGGCAGAGAAACTTGGCACCATGCGCCCTGCGTTCAAGAAAGACGGCACGGTCACTGCCGGTAACGCCTCTGCGCTTAACGATGGCGCCGCCGTGGTGATGCTTTGCTCCGCCGACAAGGCGAAAGAGCTCGGCCTTGAGCCGCTCGCGCGCATCGCCTCCTACTCCAACGCTGGGGTTGATCCGGCGATTATGGGCATCGGCCCGGCACCAGCAACCCGCCGCTGTCTGGAGAAAGCTGGCTGGAGTCTGGACGATCTCGATCTTGTCGAAGCCAACGAAGCCTTTGCCGCTCAGGCTCTCTCAGTCAACAAAGAGCTGGGCTGGGATGTTAGCAAGGTCAACGTAAACGGCGGTGCGATTGCACTCGGTCATCCGATCGGTGCCTCTGGCTGCCGCGTGCTGGTAACGTTACTGCACGAAATGATCGCCCGCGATGCCAAAAAAGGTCTCGCCACGCTGTGTATCGGCGGCGGCCAAGGTGTCGCACTGGCGATTGAGCGCTCTTAACCGCTATTTTTTAATACGGTTAAACGCCATGCCCCTGCTAATAGCGGGGGCATTTTTCATGGCTTATTTTTTTACGGCCTAGCGACGTTTCTTCCCCACAATGTGCGACGGTGTTCGCCAGACCAACAAGACACCCATCAAAAACAGCCCTGATGCGGCCCACATGGCAAAGGGTAAGCTAGTGCCATCGACGATACGCCCACCCAGCATGGCCCCCAGACCAATCGATAGATTGAAGGTAAACGCCATCAAAGCCGTGGCGGCTTCGGTATTCGTCGCAGTACGCAAAATCCAGGTTTGAATACTGACCGATACACTGCCGAACACAGCACCCCACACCATCAGCAGCATGACACCGCTGCTCGGTTGAACACCCAGCAGCGGGAAAGCGGCCACAACGATGAGCAGCAGGCTGGGAATCGCCAGCACCGCACGATACGGGTGGCGCCCGGCATATAAGCCCGCCGCAATATTGCCCAGAATACCCGCCGCTCCGTAAAGCAGCAGCAAGCTGCCGACATGGCGTTGGGAAATGCCGCTTATATTCTGCAAGATGGGGCTAATAAAGGTGTAGGCAGCAAAGTGGCCGACGACGACAAAGGCTGTGCTTAGCACCGCCACCCGTACCCCGCGATTACTAAACTGCTGTGCCAATACCCGCAAGCGTACGGGTTCCCGTGGAGGTAAAGGCGGTAGCCACCACCACAGCGCAATCGCCGTTAACAGGCTCAAGACGCCCAGCGCCCCAAAGGCGACTCGCCAGTTGCTAAGGTCCCCCAATAGCGTACCCAATGGCACGCCGAGCACTGACGCTGCTGCAACGCCACCAAAAATTACCGTCATCGCTTTCGATACCTGCGCTTCGGGCACTAAACGCGGGGCAATACTGCCGGCAACGGCCCAAAACCCTCCGATACTAAGCCCTACCAGCACGCGGGCGGCCAGCAGCTGGGTAAAGCTGCTGGCCAATGCCGAAAAAACACTCCCTGCCACCATCACGACCATCAATACCGTGAGCATGATCCGCCTATCCAAGCGCCCCACGGCAACGGGTAACAGCGGGGCCGAAAAGGCAGCGACCACGCCGGGCACGGTGACCATTAAGCCGGCCATGCCGGGGGTAACACCCATGCTCTCAGCCACTTGGGACAGCAACCCAATCGGCAATTGCTCGGCGGTCACCAATAAAAAAATACCGATCATCACGGCCACCACCGCCCACCAGCGCGGTGCCTGCTCCTGTTCCATAACGGATTGCTCCCTGGCTCTCTAAACCCCTGACTATCAAACAAAACCGCCCCGAGGCCAAAGCCCCGGGGCGGTTTTTTTCGTGCTTGAAGAAAGCGTGCTGTCAACCGCGCCTTACAGAGCGGCTTCGGCCCGCTCAGCGTCAAACGCGGCCTTCTCTTCCTCGGTGATCTCTTTGATCGAGAGCTTCACGCGGTTGCGGTTATCGATATCGAGCACCTTGACCACCACGTCATCGCCTTCGTTCAGATAATCACGCACGTTGTTAACCCGCTCCGGCACAATTTGTGAAATATGCACGAGGCCGTCAGTACCCGGCATGATATTCACGAAAGCACCAAAGTCGGCGAGACGTACGACTTTACCTAAATAGAGCTTACCGATTTCCGCTTCTGCCGTAATGGCCAGCACGGTATCGATTGCGGCCTTGGCAGCGCTCTTATCTTCGGCGTAAATGCGTACAGTGCCATCGTCATCCAGATCGATAGACGCGCCGGTATCATCGCAAATCTTACGGATCATCGCCCCGCCTTTGCCGATAACATCGCGAATCTTATCCGGGTCGATCTTGATCGTCGCCATGGACGGCGCATTATCTGACACTTCGGTACGGCTTTGGCTGATGACGGTATTCATTTCTTCAAGAATGTGTAGACGCGCTTTGTTAGCTTGCTGCAGCGCGGTTTCCATAATCTCTTCGTTGATACCTTCGATCTTGATGTCCATCTGCAGGGCGGTCACGCCCTCTTCTGAACCAGCCACCTTGAAGTCCATATCGCCAAGGTGATCTTCATCACCCAGGATATCGGTGAGCACCGCAAAACCGTCATCGTCTTTCACCAAGCCCATGGCAATACCCGCCACGGGCGCTTTGAGCGGCACACCGGCATCCATCAGAGCGAGGGACGAACCGCATACCGACGCCATGGAGCTTGAGCCATTGGACTCGGTAATCTCCGATACCACACGAATGGTATAGGGGAAAGCGTCTTCCGACGGCAGCATCGCTTGCACACCGCGACGCGCCAGACGGCCGTGGCCAATCTCGCGGCGTTTAGGCCCGCCCATGAAGCCGGCTTCACCCACGCAGTAAGGAGGGAAGTTATAGTGCAGCATAAAGCGGTCTTTGCGCTCACCCTCAAGCGACTCGATCAGCTGGGAATCACGCAGGGTGCCAAGGGTGGCAATGGCAATAGCCTGGGTCTCACCGCGGGTGAAAATCGCTGAACCGTGGGTTTTCGGTAAAGCCCCGACTTCAATCGCCAGCGGACGTACCGTTTGGTTATCGCGGCCATCGATACGCGCTTCACCTTTGATGACACGTGAACGGACAACGCGCTTTTCAAGACCTGCAAACGCACCTTTCACATCATCCTTACTGAACTTGTCTTCGGCCTCTTCACCTTCAGCAGCGGCCAGCTGAGCCACGGCTTCATCTTTCAGGGCTGACAAGGCATCCTGGCGCTGCATTTTATCAGTGATGCGGTAAGCATCGCCGACCTTGGCTTCAAAGGCATCAGCAATGGCGGTTTTCAGCGCCACATTTTCGGCGACAGGCTGCCAATCCCAACGCGGTTTCCCCGCCTCTGCGACGAGTTCGTTAATCGCCTGGATAGCGACCTGCATTTCCTGGTGACCGTACAGAACCGCTCCCAGCATTTCATCTTCGAGCAGCTCTTTAGCTTCTGATTCGACCATCAGCACGGCTTTCTCCGTGCCCGCAACCACCATATCCAGCTCGGAGGTGGTCAGTTCTTCTACGGTCGGGTTGAGGAAGTACCCTTTTTCCTCATTAAAACCAACGCGTGCGGCACCAATCGGACCATTGAAGGGGACGCCTGCAATGGAAAGCGCGGCTGAGGTGCCAATCAGGGCAGCGATATCAGGATCATGGTTACGATCCGTGGACAGCACCGTGCAGACTACCTGCACTTCATTCATGAAGCCTTTGGGAAACAGCGGACGGATGGGACGGTCGATCAGGCGTGACGTCAGGGTTTCCTTTTCCGTCGGGCGACCTTCACGTTTAAAGAAGCCACCGGGAATCTTACCTACCGCATAGGTTTTCTCTTGATAATGGACCGAAAGCGGGAAAAATGGCTGACTCGGATTCGCCTCTTTTTTGGCGACCACAGTACACAGCACAACGGTGTCATCCATTGTGACCATAACAGCGCCAGTGGCCTGGCGAGCAATACGCCCTGTTTCGAGCGTGACGGTGCTACGACCGTATTGAAACGTTTTCTTTACCGGATTCACGGCGACTTCCTTTAACATTAAATATCTACTTGTCTTTTCTCGGGTCATTTTGACTCGCCACTATTCTAGGCGTTGACACGCCATAGGGCTACCACAAACCTGATATGGCTTATTTTGGCACAGCAAAAAAAACGGGCAGCTCACAAGGAGCTGCCCGTTCCGATCACAATAGAAAAGCGGGATTTCGCGCAGTAGCGAAATACGCTTTTCTTAGCGACGTAGACCCAGACGCTGGATCAGCGACTGATAGCGTTCGAAATCTTTACGCTTCAGGTAATCCAGCAGCTTACGACGCTGGTTAACCATGCGGATCAGACCACGACGTGAGTGGTGATCCTGCTTATTGGTTTTGAAGTGATCCTGCAGGCCGTTGATGTTGGCGCTCAGCAGAGCCACTTGAACTTCCGGTGAACCGGTGTCACTTTCGCCGCGACCGTATTCATCGACGATCTGGGCTTTCTTTTCAGCAGTTAGTGCCATCTTTCACTCCAGTAAGCAATATGCCTAATATAAATGAATGGGTGAGACCACGCATATTTGCAGTCTCAGTCGTGCATTGTGCGCAAACGTTACACTTACGCAGCGGCTGTGTTCAACAACCGCTTGGGTGCCACTTCATCGGCACCTTTTACCACGCCAAGGCCAATAAAAACCTCGCCGTGATAAAGCCGTGTCAGCGTATCCATTGCCATCCCCGCGACATCTCGTCGAACGGACTGACCGTGGATCAAGCGCTGATAATCGCTTTCAGCCACGTCAAGCGCCGGCAAATGATCGACCAGTACATCAACGGGCATCAGCTCGGCTTCTTTTGCGTCTTGACCATCGAGGGCTTCCAGGGCATCAAGCGTCCACATGCCGTACGTACCAAAGGTGTCAGCGCCAAACGGCCCTGTCTTTAGCCTTCTTAACGCACTGATATGCGCGCCAACACCAAGCGCCTGGCCAATATCTTCGGCCAACGTGCGGATGTAAGTGCCTTTGCTACAGCTGACTTCCAGCTCGAAAGCGCTTCCATCCCGCGACAGCAGGCGCGCATCATACACGCTTATGCGCCTGGCTGCACGCTCAACATGTTTGCCTTCACGGGCAAGTTCGTAAAGTTTTTTGCCTTGGTGCTTTAGCGCCGAGTACATAGGCGGCACTTGATCGATCTCGCCGCGAAACCGCGCAATCACGGCATCGATATCAGCGTCTGACAAGTTCGGCACCCGCCGACGCTCCAGCACTTCGCCTTCGGCGTCGCCGGTGTCGGTGATGACACCTAGCTCGACACGCGTTTTGTATACCTTATCTGCCTCTAGCAGGTGGGCCGAAAACTTAGTGGCCTCCCCCAGACAAATCGGCAACAAGCCAGTGGCCATCGGGTCGAGCGTACCGGTATGCCCCGCTTTTTGTGCCTGGTAAAGCCGGCGCACGCGCTGTAAAGCGTGATTGCTGGACATGCCCTTGGGCTTATCCAGCAGCAGCACACCGTTGACGGGCAAACCACGACGGCGACGCGCCACTAGCGCGCCTCCTCGTTATCTACCTCATCGTCATCGTCTTGACGATCACGGTCGTTCGCCACCGCCTCGTCGATCAACGATGACAGATGCTGCCCGCGCACCACGCTTTCATCGTAATGAAAGCGCAGCTCCGGCACGTGACGTAGCTTAACGCGCTTGGCAATTTGGCTACGCAAAAAGCCCGCCGCACGCTTGAGCACCTGCAGATTCTCTTTAATCCGCTCCGGTGTCTGTTCACCCAACAAGGTGATATAGACATCGGCATAACCAAGGTCGCGGCTAACGTCCACGCCGCTGACCGTGACCATTCCCAAACGCGGATCTTTGACCTCGCGCTGGATGAGAACCGCCAGCTCCTTCTGGAGCTGGTCGGCTACCCGGTCGGTACGCTTAAATTCGCGCATGCAAAACTCCTGGCGGCCTTAGAGGCTGCGCTCGACCTTCACTTGGTCGAAGACTTCGATTTTGTCGCCGACCTGAACATCGTTGTAGTTCTTCACCCCGATGCCACACTCGATACCACTGCGCACTTCCTGAACGTCATCTTTGTAGCGGCGCAAGGATTCAAGCTCGCCTTCGTAGATGACGACGTTGTCGCGTAGAACGCGGATGCGCTTGTTACGGTGGACAGCACCTTCGACCACCATACAGCCAGCCACCGCGCCAATTTTGGGTGCCCGGAAGACGTCGCGCACTTCGGCAACACCGACGATCTCTTCTTTCCACTCCGGCGCCAGCATGCCGCTCATGGCCTGCTTCACTTCGTCGACCAGCTGATAGATAACGCTGTAGTAGCGCAGATCCAGGCCTTCACGCTCGATAATCTCACGTGCGGCCGCATCGGCACGGACGTTGAAACCCACGACGATGGCGTCACTGGCAAGAGCCAAGTTGGCATCGGTTCCGGTAATACCGCCGACGCCAGAAGACACGACGGCGACTTCGACTTCATCGGTAGAGAGCTCTTCAAGCGCACCCTTGATCGCTTCAAGCGAGCCTTGCACGTCGACTTTGAGGACGATGTTAAGCTTGGCCGCCTCGTCTTGGCCCATCTGGCTGAACATGTTCTCAAGCTTGGCTTTTTGCTGACGAGCCAGGCGTACTTCGCGGTATTTACCCTGACGGAAGTTAGCTACTTCGCGAGCTTTCTTCTCATCTGCCAGCACCATGAAGTCATCCCCCGCATCCGGGGTGCCGTCCAAGCCTTGGATTTCGACCGGCATCGCCGGGCCAACTTCATCCACTTGCTTGCCCAACTCGTTGGTTAGGGCGCGCACGCGTCCGTAGTGCAGGCCTGCCAGGACGATATCGCCCTTTTTCAGCGTGCCGTTTTGTACCAGCACGGTAGCCACCGGGCCGCGACCTTTATCCAAGCGCGACTCAACTACCACGCCTTTACCCGGCGCCTCCGGCACGGCTTTAAGCTCCAGTACTTCAGAGACTAGCTGGATCGCTTCGAGCAGTTCTTCAATTCCTTCACCGCTTTTCGCCGAGACGTGAACGAACTGTGTATCACCGCCCCACTCTTCGGAGATAACACCGTGTTGAGACAGCTCGTTCTTAACCCGATCCGGGTCCGCGCCCGCCTTATCGATCTTATTGACTGCAACCACCATCGGTACGCCAGCGGCTTTCGAGTGCTCGACGGCCTCGATAGTTTGTGGCATCACACCATCGTCAGCTGCCACGACCAGGACAACGACGTCGGTGGCTTGGGCACCGCGGGCACGCATGGCAGTGAATGCCGCGTGACCAGGCGTATCCAGGAAGGTCACACCGCCATGCTCATCTTCCACATGGTAGGCGCCGATGTGCTGGGTAATACCGCCGGCTTCACCCGTAGCGACCTTCGCCTCACGGATGTAATCGAGCAACGAGGTTTTACCGTGATCCACGTGCCCCATGACGGTGACAACCGGCGAGCGGGTAATCTCCTCACCTTCATAGGAGATCCCTTCCAGCACCTCGGTTTCCAGTGCGTCGTCTTTGACCAGCTTAGGCTTATGGCCCATCTCTTCCACGACGATCGCCGCCGTATCTTGGTCGATGGTCTGGTTAATGGTCACCGCCGCACCCATGTTGAACATGGCCTTGATCACTTCGTTGGCCTTGATCGACATCTTATCGGCCAAATCGGCTACGCTGATCGATTCGGGAATCGAAACTTCGCGCACAATCGGTTGCGTCGGTTTCTGGAAGCCGTGTTTGCCATTACCCGTCTGGTTAGCGCCGCCACGACGGCCACCTCGACGTTCAGAACGTTTGGCTTTCTTCGCACCACCACCGCGCTTACGCTCTTCGCGATCGCTACGATCATCCTCATCGTCACGGCGACCCTTTTTCTTCGCAGCCGTTTTCTTAGGCGGCGCCGTACGGCGGTCGCTGCGACCCTCTTTGGGCGGTGCCGGCGGCTCTTCTGGCGCGGGCTCGCTTGTCTCTAGCTCCGGCACGGGGATTTCAAGCTCAGTCGGCGCTTCGGCCTTTTTCTTCGCTTGCTCTTCCGCTTGTTTACGCTCGGCCTCTTCTGCTTTGCGCTTATCTTCCGCAGCTTGGCGCTCTTCAGCGTCGCGCGTTTTGCGCTCCGCTTCCGCAACGGCCATGTCCCCTACCAGCTGGCGTGGGCCAGAGTGCTTGGGTTCCGGCGCTTTGGGTGTTTCTTCTTCGGAGCGCTTTACGTACGTCTTTTTCTTACGCACCTGCACTTCGATCGTTTTGCCGCGCTCGCCCGTTTTAATTTTGCTACGGGTTTTGCGTGTTAGCGTGACGCGATTTTTGTCGCTATCACCCTCTCCACCGTGACTCTTTTTCAAGTGGTTGAGCAGGGTGCGCTTGTCGTCTTCGGAAACGGCATCGGTTTCCGAGCGATGCTTAAGCCCGGCTTCTTTCATTTGTTCCAGCAGACGGGGCACATCGCGCCCCACCTTCGCTGCAAAATCTTTAACTGTCATATCTGACATCTTGACCCTCCTCAGCCCGTGACCTGTTTACTGTGTGTTCGAATCGGATGTTGCGTCGTCTTCGAACCAGGGCGCACGGGCAGTCATGATCAGTGCCGCTGCGCGCGCTTCGTCCAACTCCTCGATATCGACCAGATCGTCGACAGACTGCTCGGCGAGATCTTCCATGGTGACGATGCCACGGCTAGCCAAAATAAAGGCTAGGTGACGTTCCATACCGTCCATTTCTAGCAAGTCGTCTGCCGGCTGGGCACCGTCTAGCGCTTCTTCTGAGGCGATTGCCATCGTCAGCAGCTCGTCTTTTGCCCGCGCACGCAGCACCTCAACCAGCTCTTCGTCGAATTCTTCGATTTCCAGCATCTCGTCAAGTGGCACGTAGGCAATTTCTTCCAGCGTGGTAAACCCTTCCTCAACCAGTAAGCGGGCGACGTCGTCGTCCACATCCAGGTGCTGAATGAAGGTATCTACCAGGCTATCAATCTCTTGTTCACGTTTCGCTTCAGACTCGGCTTCAGTCATGACGTTAATGCGCCACCCGGTCAGCTCAGAGGCGAGGCGAACGTTTTGGCCACTACGGCCGATGGCTTGCGCGAGGTTATCTTCTGCCACCGCAACATCCATCGCATGGGCATCTTCGTCGACCAGAATCGACCCCACATCGGCCGGTGCCATGGCGTTGATCACCAACTGCGCGGGGTTGTCGTCCCACAGCACGATATCAACGCGTTCGTTTTGCAGCTCAGAAGAAACCGCTTGAACGCGCGAGCCTCGCATCCCCACGCAAGCCCCCACCGGGTCGATGCGCCGATCATTGGTTTTCACCGCGATTTTCGCGCGTGACCCTGGATCGCGAGCCGCCCCTTTGATCTCAATTAGCTGCTCGGCGATTTCCGGCACTTCGATTTTAAACAGCTCGATAATCAGCTCCGGGCAGGTGCGCGACAGCAAAAGCTGCGCGCCGCGTGCTTCCGGATCAACCTGAACGAGTAATGCACGCACGCGCTCGTTCATGCGGTAGCGCTCGCCGTGAATCATCTCATTGCGCGGCAAGAATGCTTCTGCGTTGTCACCGAGATCAATCACCAAGCCATCGCGGGTGGTCTTTTTGACAATACCCGCCACCAGCTCGCCTTCACGATCAGCGTATTGACGCACGACTTCAGCACGCTCAGCTTCGCGTACCTTTTGCACAATCACTTGTTTCGCTGTTTGTGCGGCAATGCGGCCGAACTCGGCGTTCTCAATCTTCTGCTCAACCACATCCCCAAGCTTCAAAGGCGGATCACGCTGTTCGGCGATGCTCTCTTTGATTTCGTAGTCGGGCGTTTCAAACTCGTCGTCTTCCACGACCGTCCAGTAGCGGATCGTTTCGTAATCGCCGGTACGCCGATCAATGTGAACGCGCACGTTCGCTTCTTCTTTATCGAAGCGCTTACGTGATGCGCTGGCTAACGCCGCTTCCACCGCTTCGAAAATGACATCGCGGGAGACGCCCTTCTCGTTAGAGATCGCGTCAACGACCATTAAAATTTCTTTACTCATGCGTTTGCCTCGCCAGAAAACCTGTCCTTATGTGCAAAAGCCCGGCATCTCGCCGGTCGCGTCACCCGTTCAGTCATCAAATTGAGGCACGATGCTGGCCTGATCTATGCTTTCAATCGGGAAGCAGTACTCCTCCCCGTCAAGCTGGAGCAGAATTTCATCGCCCTCAATACCGGCTAGCAATCCCTTATACTTGCGTCGACCATCAAACGGCATGCGCAATTTCAGCGCCACATGGTGGCCTTGAAAACGCGCAAAGTGGTCAAGTGTATAAAGAGGACGCGCCATACCCGGCGAAGAGACTTCCAGTCGATACTCACCGGCGATAGGGTCTTCAACATCTAACACGGCGCTGATTTGGCGACTGATATCGGCGCAGTCTTCGACGCTAACACCACTTTCGCGCTCAATGTAGATCACCAGACGCGAATGCTTACCCTGGGAAAGGTGGTCGATACCCCATAGTTCAAAGCCCATGGCAGTAACAACGGGTTCGATCAGCGCATAAAGCGCAGCGTGTTTTGTGGCCACAGACAAAGCTCCTATAGCCGTTGCATCAGGCACCTGGCCAGGAGTTGATAATAAAGCTAGGTGGCTGATTGGCGTTACCCGGAAACGTGTCTCCGGTAACCCGGTAGACATTCGCTAGTGAGATACTGTCGTCAGCAGCCATAACAAAAGCAGCTGCTAACAAAAAGCCCCTTCACAGGAAGGGGCTTTTTAGAGAAACCTGTAATACCATTTTTAACATCAGTGCCATCAATATTTGCTTAGCAACGCTAAGCGGCACTGACTGAAATGGTAGCGGGGACCGGATTTGAACCGATGACCTTCGGGTTATGAGCCCGACGAGCTACCAGACTGCTCCACCCCGCATCAATCTAGGTGGACGATAATAGATGCTTAACACTGTTTCGTCAAGATCTCTTTTCGTCTCAATTGCCGTTCCTGATCTGGGAAGCTGGCATGCCAGCGAATCAGATGGTGCCGAAGGCGGGACTTGAACCCGCACGACCGAAAGGTCACTACCCCCTCAAGATAGCGTGTCTACCAATTCCACCACTTCGGCATCAGGGGAGGCTATTAAAAAGCGGCGACGCATTACTCGCTGCTGCTTTCCTCTAGCACTGGCGCGGCATTATCCATGCTTTGATCGCCGTCGTCAAGCGTTGGAACGCTTTGTTGTTGCTCAATTAATTGCGCATCAGGAATGCCCGCCTCGGGCGCCTGCCCGGCCTGGGTAGCAAAGTACGCCAACGCCATAGAGGTCGCAAAGAAAGCGGCCGCAAGGATACCCGTAAAACGCGCCAAAAAGTTGCCGCTGCCGCGCGACCCAAAGACCGTCTGTGAGGCACCACCGCCAAACGCCGCACCGGCTTCAGCGCCTTTTCCCTGCTGGAGCAGGATCAAAACAACCAAGGCGATCGCAATCACCACGTGAACCATTAAAATTGCAACTTGCATGGAATTATCCTGCTGACTGACAAATAGCGTGGAAGTCGTCGATCTTAAGTGAGGCACCGCCCACTAGACCGCCGTCGATATCTGGCTGCGCGAGTAGCTCAGCCGCGTTTTTAGCATTCATGCTGCCGCCGTAGAGTAGGCGAAGCTGCTGTGCCAATTGTGCATCAAATTCACCTTGATACGCGCGAATGCCGCTCATTACGTCTTGCGCCTGCTCAGGCGTTGCGGTGCGCCCAGTACCAATTGCCCATACCGGCTCATAGGCAATCACCACCTGCTCTCTCTGTTCGGGCTCAAGCCGAGCCATCACATGGCCGACTTGTCGCAGCACCACATCCATGGTGCTGCCGCCATCACGCTCTTCAAGGGTTTCCCCAACACACAAAATCGGCACAATTCCGGCGTTGAGCGCCGCTAGCGTGCGAGCGTAAACATGGTCATCCGTTTCCCGGTAGAGCTGCCGGCGTTCCGAGTGACCAATCAAGACATACGTGACACCAAACTCTTTCAGCATGCGCCCGCTCACTTCGCCGGTATGCGCGCCGGAATTCAGCGGGTTTAGCGTTTGCGCCCCTAACATAAGCGGCGTGCCTTGAAATGCCTGATACGCGGCATGGAGATAGGGGAACGGCGGAATCACCGCGATATCCAACGCCGCGGGCAGCGTCGCGTCACGAAAACGCTCACCGAAAGCGTGAATCAGCTCGGTAGAGCCATTCATCTTCCAATTTCCGGCTATTAAGGGCGTACGCATGGGGCATCCTCACTCATGGTGGGCCGAAATGGTATAGGACCGGCCTGATCAAAACAACCGTTGTCAAGCCGTTGTGTTCGGTGCCAGCAGCGCCTGCACCTGGTCAGCCAGTGACTGCGCCAGCGCATCGACATCCAAGTGCGCACGCCCTTCCACCATCACGCGAATCAACGGCTCCGTCCCGGAAGGGCGCAAAAGCACCCGCCCTTCGTCACCAAGCTCGGCTTCCGTCTTCGCCACGGCCTGCTGGAGTGCATCGGACGTCATGAGCTTTTTGGCGTCGCTGCCAGGGGGCAATCGCACGTTAACGAGCGCCTGTGGCACTTTTTCCAACCCGCGGAGCAGCACTGGCAGCGTTTTATTTTCCCGCACCATCATACCAACGACCTGTAGTGCAGCGACAATGCCATCGCCCGTCGTTTGTGTATGGCCGCACACAATATGACCGGATGACTCACCGCCAAGCTCCCATGCGTTTGCGTCCATACGCTCCATAACAAAGCGGTCGCCGACCTTGGCGCGTTCAAAAGGAACCGCCATTTTCTCAAGTGCCATCGCCAGGCCAAAGTTCGTCATCAGCGTCCCCACAACGCCGCCTTCGAGCAACCCGCGCTTGTAGCGATCCCGGGCAATCAAGTAGAGAATATCGTCGCCGTCGACTTCTCGACCATCAGCATCGACTATCAGCACGCGGTCGCCATCGCCGTCAAACGCAATACCCAGATCCGCCTCTTGCTGAATCACCGCCGCACGCAGCGCAGCTGGGTAAGTCGAACCAACCCGTTCGTTGATATTCATCCCGTCGGGCGTGGCACCAATGGCGCTAACGTCAGCACCAAGTTCGCGAAAAACATTCGGCGCAATGTGGTACGTCGCTCCGTGCGCGCAGTCGAGCACAATATTCAAACCGTGCAGGCTTAAACGATCCGGCAACGTCGACTTACAAAATTCAATATAGCGCCCAGCGGCGTCATCAATCCGCATCGCCTTACCTAGCTGTGCGGAATCCGCGGTGGTCAAAGGCGCATCCAACATCGTCTCGATACGGTCTTCGATCTCATCGGGCAATTTTTTCCCCTCTGCCGAGAAGAACTTAATGCCGTTGTCGGCAAAAGGATTGTGCGAAGCCGAAATGACGATACCTGCATCGGCGCGAAAGGTACGGGTCAAATACGCAATCCCCGGCGTTGGCATCGGCCCGAGCAGCGCCACGTCAACGCCGGCGGCCGAGAGGCCCGCTTCTAACGCAGACTCAAACATATAGCCCGAAATACGCGTATCTTTCCCGATCAACACACGTGTGCGCCCCGACTGCCGACGCAAGACTTGCCCGGCCGCCCAGCCCAGTTTAAGCATAAAGTCAGCGGTGATCGGCGCCTGCCCCACCGTGCCGCGAATCCCGTCCGTACCAAAGTAGCGACGCGCCATCACGCTTCCCCCTCGTTGTCTTGAAAACGGCCATCTTGAAAACAGCCTTCTTGGAGCACCGCCCAGGTCATGTTCACCGCATCCACCGTGGCGCCCACATCGTGCACCCGCAAAATTTTTGCACCACGCTCAACGGCTAACGCAGAGAGTGCAAGCCCCCCATGAAGACGCTCCTCCACCGGGCGCCCGAGCACTTTTCCTATCATGCTTTTGCGCGACATTCCCACCAGTAGAGGCAGGTCTAATGCCTGCAGGGCATCCATATGTTTTAACAGACGCAGGTTATGCTCGACCGTCTTGCCAAAGCCAAAACCCGGATCAATCAGTAAGCGATGACGCTTAAGCCCAGCGGCTTCGCACTCCTCTATGCGCCGCGCCAGGTAATCAGCCACCTCTACCTCAATCGAGCGCTCATAACGGGGCGACTGCTGCATGGTCTGCGGCTCACCTTGGCGGTGCATCAGGCATACGGGCAAGGCGCTCAATGCCGCCGCCGCAATCGCCCCTTCGCGTTCCAGCGAGCGGACGTCGTTAATCATACCGGCGCCCAAGAGACTGGCTTCCCGGATGACTTGCGCGCTGCTTGTGTCCACCGACACCAAGGCGTCCAACTCACGCACTAACGCTTCAACCACCGGCGCGACCCGGTCAAGTTCCTCCTGGTCGCTGACTGAGTCGGCGCCAGGCCGGGTCGATTCGCCGCCAACATCAATGATCGCTGCTCCTTCCGCCAGCATACGTTCGGCGTGGCGCAACGCGTCATCGAGCGCGTTGTGCTGACCACCATCGGAAAAGGAGTCGGGCGTGACATTAAGAACGCCCATGACACGGGGAAAGGAAATATCTAGCAAATGGCGACCGCAGCGCAGGTGAGAAACCTCTTCGGTCGTTTGGTGGGAAGCCGCGTTTGAAGTCATGCAAAAGCCTAGTGTGAGAAGCGTCTGAAATTACATCTGCTAGGATAACAAAAAGGCGCCCCAGGTAGGGCGCCTTTGCTAGGCAAGCGCTGATATGGCGCCTACGTTTGGCTCCGGCTTAAGAGCCTGCCGGGCCGCCTAGTGGGTCGGACGGACGGCGACGAGGTTCATCATCCTCTTCATCATCGCCATCGGAAGCATCATGCGAGTCTTCCGGCGTCTTCTGAGAAGACTCTTCATCCACCGCTGAACCGCCGCCCGAGGGCGCCCCACCACTTGGATCATCCCAACCCTCGGGAGGACGCGGATCACGGCCTGCCATGATGTCCTTAAGTTGAGTAGCGTCGATGGTCTCGTATTTCATCAGCGCTTCGGCCATGGCATCGAGCTTGCCGCGATTGTCTTCGAGAATTTTATACGCCTGCTCGTAGCAGCCATCGATGATCTTGCGCACTTCCTTATCTAGTCGCGTGGTGGTTTCACCCGACTTCATCTTGGCACCACCCTGACCTGAGCCGAGGAATTGATGCGACTCATCCTCGTCATAGAGCACTGGCCCCATCTCATCCGACAAGCCCCACTTGGCGACCATGTTATGAGCGAGTTCCGTGGCACGCTTGATATCGTTCGATGCCCCGGTGGTCACGCCATTTGGCCCCAGCGTCATCTCCTCGGCAATACGACCGCCGAACAGCGAACAGATTTGGCTAATGATCTGCTGACGAGAGAGGCTGTAACGATCTTCTTCCGGTAGGAACATGGTCACACCCAGTGCTCGACCACGCGGGATGATCGTCACCTTGTAGACCGGATCGTGCTCGGGCATCACCAGGCCGATAATGGCGTGCCCCGACTCATGATAAGCCGTATTCAGCTTCTCTTTATCGGTCATGACCATGGACTTACGCTCAGAGCCCATCATGATCTTATCTTTGGCCTGCTCGAGCTCTTCCATGCTAACCAAGCGCTTATTGCCGCGAGCGGCGAACAAGGCGGCTTCGTTAACCAGGTTGGCCAAGTCGGCACCGGAGAAGCCGGGCGTACCGCGGGCGATCAGCTGTGGCTTGACGTCATCGGCCAGCGGCACCTTGCGCAGGTGGACACCGAGAATATGCTCGCGACCACGAATATCAGGCAAACCGACGGTAACTTGGCGGTCAAAGCGGCCCGGGCGCAACAGCGCCGGATCAAGCACATCGGGGCGGTTAGTGGCCGCAATCACGATGATGCCTTCATTCGGCTCAAAACCGTCCATTTCCACTAGCAACTGGTTGAGCGTTTGCTCACGCTCGTCGTTGCCGCCGCCCATGCCGGCACCGCGCGAGCGGCCTACGGCATCAATCTCATCGATGAAGATAATGCACGGCGCCTGTTTTTTGGCCTGCTCGAACATGTCGCGTACACGCGATGCACCCACACCGACAAACATTTCAACGAAGTCGGAGCCCGAGATCGAGAAGAACGGCACCTTGGCTTCGCCGGCGATAGACTTCGCCAACAACGTTTTACCCGTACCTGGCGGGCCCACCATCAGCACGCCGCGAGGGATCGTGCCCCCCAAGCGCTGGAACTTGGTTGGGTCGCGCAGGAAGTCGACGAGTTCCTCGACCTCTTCTTTGGCTTCGTCGCAGCCGGCAACGTCGGCAAAAGTGGTTTTGATCTGGTCGTTTGAGAGCAACTTCGCTTTGGATTTACCAAAACTCATCGGGCCGCCTTTACCTCCACCGGCACCGCCCTGCATCTGACGCATGAAGAACATGAAGATAGCCAGAATCAGCAGAATCGGGAAGCTCGCGATCAATAGACGCGTCCAGATGCTCTGCTGGTCGGGTTCTTTACCCACAACAGTAACGTCGTTGGCAAGCAGATCATCCATGAGCTTAGGATCTTCCGCCGATGGACGGATCGTTTGGAACGACGAACCATCGGTGCGCTCACCATTAATGGTGTAACCATCGATAGTGACACTGCGCACTTGCTGATTTTGCACCTGCTGCACGAACTGCGAATAGTTCATGGTTTGAGGCGCGCTTTCCGTATTGAAGTTGTTGAACACTGTCAGCAGCACGGCCGCAATGACCAACCACAAAATCAGGTTCTTTGCCATATCGTTCAAGGGGCTACCCTCATTACATAAATCTGTCAGTTAACGTTCGATACTGAGACCATACACCAGCATCAATCGTTCAACCATTGCCAAAGCGCTTACACTTTGGGCCAGTAATGCCACGCGTCTAAAACTTGAGCCTTCATAGAAGCACTGTGGCATATATTGCGATCACCTGTCTGGCAATCGCGTTGATAGAACATCGCTATCTGCTATGAAACGCGCCGCACACCGCGTGCATTAGCCGTTAAATCCGTCAGCAAGTAAGTACACTTCTCTTGAACGTGCCCGAGAAGCCTCCGGCTTACGCGTGACAACCTTGTTAAAGTCACCACGCAGCGCTTTTAAGTACGCATCAAACCCTTCACCTTGAAAAACTTTGGCCAGAAAGCGCCCACCGGGTGAAAGCGTATCACGCGCAAGTTCCAGTGCCAGCTCCACCAAATACATGGACTGAGGCTGGTCGATTGCTGCCATACCACTCATATTGGGGGCCATGTCCGACATCACAAGGTCAACGGGACGATTGTTTAGCCGTTCGAGAATGGCGTTAAGCACGCTCTCTTCGGTGAAATCGCCTTGTATAAAGTCAACGCCTGCTAGCGCGTCCATCTCCAGAATATCCGAGGCGATGACCACACCGTCGGAACCAACCTTTTCTGCGGCGACCTGGCTCCACCCACCCGGTGCGGCACCTAGGTCGATGACCGTCATCCCAGAGCGAAACAGTTTATCTTTTTCATCCAACGCTAGCAGCTTGTAACTCGCCCGAGAGCGATAGCCATCCTGCCAGCTCTGCTTGACGTAAGGATCGTCAAAATGCTCTTTCATCCAGCTGCCGCTGGCTTTACTTGCTTGGCGCTTACCGCCTTTGGGCTTTTGCTGCATGGGGAATCTAATCGTATAAGTCGGGATGAGCGCTTTCACCTCGCGGCATTTCGCCGTAAGATGGAGCGTTAAGCGCAAACTGGGATACCGCAAGATACCATGAGCTTGTCACAGGCACAAAAGAAAGCATTCCGTAGCATTGGCCACCACCTTAATCCGGTCGTGACTGTTTCGGAAAACGGCGTTTCGGAGAATTTGCTCGCGGAGCTCGGTCGCGCCTTGCGCGACCATGAGCTGATCAAAGTTAAGCTCGCCTTGCCCGAGCGCGATGACCGCGCCGCCATGCTGGAAGAGCTAATTAACGCAAGCCAAGCCGAACAGGTCCAGACCATCGGCAAGGTCGCACTACTTTATCGCCATAATCCGCAGGCGAACCCGAAACTTTCCAACATCACACGTTTCGAGAATCATCACGGGCGTCGCTAACGCCTCATCACATCAAGCGTGTAAGTCACAAGCAAACGCCCCACTGCCAGTAGCAGCGGGGCGTTTTGCGTTGAGAGGTGCGGCACAGCCCCCAAGGGCTTTAAATGTGCTCGACACTCTCGATTTCGTACTCAACTTCACCGCCCGGCGTTTTTACTACGACCACGTCGCCAACTTCTTTACCGATCAGCGCACGCGCGATGGGCGAGGTGACGGAAATACGTCCTTGTTTAATATTCGCCTCGTCCTCGCCGACGATGCGATAGGTCACTTCGTCATCGGTATCGAGGTTTAAAAGCTCGACGGTAACGCCGAAGATCACTTTGCCGGTTTGCGGCAGTTTGGTCACATCGATTACTTGGGCGCTGGAAAGTTTGCTTTCAATCTCCTGAATACGCCCTTCGATAAACCCCTGCTGCTCACGCGCGGCATGATATTCGGCGTTTTCCTTAAGGTCGCCATGCTCACGCGCTTCAGCGATGGCCGCAATCACCTGAGGGCGAGCCTCACCCTTGAGATGATTGAGTTCATCACGGAGACTTTTTTCGCCCGCAACCGTCATCGGGACCTTATTCATTGACTTGCTCCTGCATGCAATTCCTGAAGGCGCCGCACCGTAATCTCCCGTCCGTACTCTAGCGCCATGCAAACGGCATTAGCACCCGCCAAGGTGGTCGCATAGGGCACCTTGCGCGCGAGAGCAGTACGGCGAATCACCGAAGAGTCGTTAATCGCTTGGCGACCTTCCGTGGTATTGACGATGTAGGCGATTTCGTCGTTCTTAAGCAGATCGACGATATGGGGGCGGCCTTCGTAGACTTTATTGACGTGCGTGACACTCAGCCCAGCTGCTTCTAATGCGGCAGCCGTTCCGCGCGTTGCACATAGCGTAAAGCCTAATGTTAGCAGAGAACGCCCCACTTCGATAATCCCTTCCTTGTCAGGCTCACGTACCGAGAGAAACGCTTTGCGATCACCGGAAAGCGCCGGGATCGCCTCGCCCGCGCCGAGCTGCGCCTTAAAGAACGCTTCAGCAAAGGTATCGCCCGAGCCCATCACCTCACCGGTAGACTTCATTTCGGGAGAGAGAATCGGATCAACGCCGGGGAATTTATTAAACGGGAACACCGCTTCTTTGACGCTGTAGAAGTGCGGGACGATTTCACGCTCGAAGCCCTGTTCGGCAAGCGACTTACCTGCCATACAGCGCGCGGCAACCTGCGCCAGCGACGTGCCGATACATTTGGAGACAAACGGCACGGTGCGCGAGGCGCGCGGATTGACCTCAATCACGTAGATTTCACCATCCTGCCAGGCCAGCTGCACGTTCATCAGCCCTTTAACACCGAGCTCCACCGCCATCCGCTTGACCTGCTCACGCATTTCATTCTGCACGTCAGCCGGCAGTGAGTAGGGCGGCAGCGAGCAGGCGGAATCACCGGAGTGAACGCCCGCTTGCTCCACGTGCTGCATGATGCCGCCAATCACCACTTGCTGACCGTCCGATACCGCGTCGATATCGATCTCAACCGCTGCGCTCAAAAAGTGATCCAGCAGCACCGGGGAATCATTTGAGACCTTGACCGCATGGGTCATGTAGTTCTCGAGCTCCGAGGCGTCGTAGACAATCTCCATAGCGCGGCCACCGAGCACGTAGCTTGGGCGCACCACTAGCGGATAACCAATTTTCTCGGCCTTGGTAAACGCCTCCTCAAAGCTGCGCGCCGTGGCATTGGGCGGCTGCTTGAGGCCGAGCTTGTCGATCATTTGCTGAAAGCGCTCGCGGTCTTCGGCGCGGTCGATGGCGTCCGGCGTGGTGCCGATAATCGGCACGCCAGCGGCTTCGAGTTCGCGAGCGAGTTTGAGCGGCGTCTGGCCGCCAAACTGGACGATCACGCCCACCGGCTTCTCTTTATCGGCGATTTCGAGCACGTCTTCCAGGGTCACCGGCTCGAAGTAGAGACGGTCAGAGGTGTCGTAATCGGTGGAAACGGTCTCAGGGTTGCAGTTAACCATGATGGTTTCATAGCCATCGTCGTGCATCGCAAACGCGGCGTGAACACAGCAGTAATCGAACTCGATCCCCTGACCGATACGGTTGGGCCCACCACCTAGCACCATGATCTTCTGGCGATCCGACACCTCCGCCTCGCACTCCTCTTCGTAAGTGGAGTACATGTAGGCGGTGTCTGACGCAAACTCCGCCGCACAGGTATCGACGCGCTTGTAAACCGGGCGAATGCCGTGCTTTTGGCGCGTTTTGCGAAACTCTTTTTCCGATACGCCCAGCAGACGGGACAAGCGCGCATCAGAGAAGCCTTTACGCTTAAGCTGATACAGCTCACGGGCAGAAAAATCCGACAGCGAGCGCTGACTCACCGCCTGCTCGGTGAGCACTAAATCTTCCATCTGAACCAAGAACCAGCGGTCGATATTAGTCAGCGCGAAGACCTCATCGACGCTCATTCCCGCGCGCATAGCATCGGCGACATAGAAGATACGTTCTGCGCCCGCGGCCTGCAGTTCGCCCTGAATAATCGTCATATTCTCGGGAGTAAAATCGGTAATGATCGGGTCAAGGCCATCGTTACCGGTTTCCATGCCGCGCAGGGCTTTTTGCAGCGATTCCTGGAAGGTGCGGCCAATCGCCATCACCTCACCCACTGATTTCATCTGCGTGGTCAGTCGGTCATTCGCCTGGGGGAATTTTTCGAAGGTGAACCGCGGGATTTTGGTGACCACGTAATCAATTGATGGCTCAAAGGACGCCGGCGTTTGTCCACCGGTGATGTCGTTCTGAAGCTCGTCCAGGGTGTAACCCACCGCCAGCTTGGCGGCGATCTTGGCAATCGGAAAGCCGGTCGCTTTCGATGCCAACGCCGATGAACGCGACACCCTCGGGTTCATCTCTATCACCACCAGACGCCCGGTTTGCGGGTCCATGCCGAACTGCACGTTGGAGCCACCGGTCTCAACGCCAATCTCGCGCAGCACCGCGAGGCTGGCGTCGCGCATGATCTGGTACTCTTTGTCGGTCAGCGTTTGCGCAGGCGCGACGGTGATTGAGTCACCGGTATGAATCCCCATGGGGTCGAAGTTTTCAATCGCGCAAACGATGATGCAATTGTCGTTTTTATCGCGCACCACCTCCATTTCGTACTCTTTCCAGCCCAGCAGCGACTCATCAATGAGCAGCTCGTGGTTGTTGGAAAGCTCGAAACCACGGGTACAGATTTCCTCAAACTCTTCTTTGTTGTACGCCACCCCGCCGCCGGAGCCGCCCATGGTGTAGGAAGGGCGAATAATGGTCGGGAAGCCCAGCTCGGCCTGAATTTCCCAGGCCTCGTCCATGGTGTGAGCCACCTTGGCTTTCGGGCATTCAAGGCCGATGCGCTTCATGGCCTGATCGAACAGATCGCGGTCTTCGGCCATATTGATGGCATCGGCATTGGCACCGATCATTTCGACGCCGTGCTTGGCCAGCACGCCATGCTTTTCTAGGTCCAGCGCGCAGTTCAGCGCGGTCTGCCCGCCCATGGTCGGCAAGATGACATCGGGCCGCTCGGCTTCGATGATTTTCTCGACCGCCTGCCAGGTAATCGGTTCGATGTAGGTGGCATCGGCCATCGCCGGGTCGGTCATGATGGTCGCTGGATTGGAGTTAACCAAAATGACACGGAAGCCCTCCTCACGCAGCGCTTTACACGCCTGGGCGCCGGAGTAGTCGAACTCGCAGGCCTGGCCGATAACAATCGGGCCAGCGCCAATAATCAGAATACTTTTTATGTCGGTACGCTTAGGCATATCGGTTCCCGCAAAAATGGTGACGAATAACGACGAATCAGAAACGGTTTTAGCGCGGAGGTTGTCGCGAACGACTTAACGACGCGCCCACATCATGGAGACGAAACGATCAAATAGCGGCGCCACGTCGCGCGGGCCGGGACTGGCTTCCGGATGACCCTGAAAGCTAAAGGCCGGGCGGTCGGTGCGCTCGATCCCCTGCAAAGTGCCATCAAATAGCGAGCGGTGAGTGGCGCGCACATTGGCGGGCAGGCTCGCTTCGTCAGCGGCGAAACCGTGGTTCTGGCTGGTGATCATTACCGTGCCGGTGTCGACATCCTGCACCGGATGATTGGCCCCGTGGTGGCCGTGGCTCATCTTCACCGTTTTGGCGCCACTCGCCAGCGCCAAGAGCTGATGGCCGAGGCAAATACCGAATACCGGCACCTGGGTTTCCAGGATTTCCTGAATTGCCTTGATGGCATAGTCGCAGGGCTCCGGGTCACCGGGGCCGTTGGCGAGAAAGACGCCATCCGGGTTCATGGCCAGTACCTCGGCGGCGGGGGTCTGCGCCGGTACTACGGTCAAACGGCAGCCCCGTGAGGCCAGCATGCGCAGAATATTGCGCTTAACGCCGTAATCGTAAGCCACCACGTGGAAGGGTCGCTCGATGGTAGTAGCGTCTTGATAGCCATCACCTAACGCCCATTCGCCTTCGCTCCACTCGTAGGGCGACTGGCAGGAAACTACCTTGGCAAGGTCCATGCCCTTAAGCCCGGGAAACGCCTTGGCGGCGGCCAGCGCGCGCTCAACGGCGTCATCGCCCTCTGCTTCAGCGCCCGCCAGAATGGCTCCGTTTTGCGCCCCCTTATTCCGCAAAATGCGCGTTAGCCGGCGGGTGTCGATATCGGCAATGCCCAGTACGTTCTGGCTTACCAGATAATCCGACAGCGTCTGTTCACTGCGAAAGCTACTCGCGAGCAGCGGTAAATCGCGAATCACCAAACCGGCGGCGGCAATCGCGCCGGATTCGACGTCTTCGGCGTTAACGCCGGTATTGCCGATATGGGGATAAGTCAGGGTGACAATCTGGCGGGTGTAGGAGGGATCGGTGAGAATTTCTTGATAGCCAGTCATGGCCGTATTGAACACCACCTCACCGCTGGTTATTCCTTCGGCGCCGATGGCGGTGCCGTGGAACACACTGCCATCTTCTAAGGCCAATATCGCGGGTTTGCTCAATGCGGGGTTATTCAAGACATATCCTCCCATGCTGGATAAGCGCCCTTGGGCGCAGGCGCAGCGTTCCGGTAACAGCGTTTGCGGGCAAACGTCGGGTCGTAAAAAAGCGGGACGAAGCCGATCAAAAAATCGGTCTCATCCCGCTTGTTGTTCTTTTCCATGATGCGGCCATCATGCTCCATCACACTGATGCAGCGGGCTGCTTTATTCGCCACCCGGCCAAAATTTTTGAAATGTTACAGGATTTTGGCGCTAGCAGCTAGCCCCTGTTAACCAAGCATCACTGAGCCAACCTCACTGGGGTAAGCCTCACTCCCCTAAGCCCAGCACGTCTTGCATGTCGTAACGACCGCTGTCTTTATCGGCGACCCAACGCGCGGCGCGAACAGCGCCTTTGGCAAAGGTCATGCGGCTCGACGCTTTGTGGGTGATCTCGATGCGCTCGCCTTCGGTGGCAAACATCACCGTGTGTTCGCCGACAATATCGCCCGCGCGCACAGTGGCAAAGCCAATCTCGTTATCACTGCGCGGCCCGCATTGGCCGACACGCTCGAACACGCCGTGCTCTTTAAGATTGCGCCCTAAACTCTCGGCCACGACTTCGCCCATTTTTAGCGCCGTGCCCGAGGGGGCGTCGACTTTATGGCGATGGTGCGATTCGATCACTTCGATATCGTAGCCTTCATCACCCAGCGCTTTGGCGGCGGTCTGTAAAAGCTTAAGCGTCAGATTGACCCCCACGCTCATATTGGGGGCAAATACCATGGGGACGCGGTCGCGAAAGCCGTCAAGCTGGGTAATTTCGTCGTCGCTCATACCGGTGGTGCCGATTACCATGCGCTTGTCGTGCTCGGCGCAGAACGCCAGATTGGAAAGTGTGACCTTAGGGGCTGTGAAGTCGATCAACACTTCGACATCGTCCGCCAGCGCTTCCAGCGAATCCACCGCGGCCACGCCTTTTTTGCCAATACCCGCTAACTCGCCAATATCCACCCCGGCAAGCGAACTGCCAGGCTCTACTACACCACCGGCCAAGGTGGCTCCAGCGTCCTGCTCAACGGCGTTGACTAATGTACGGCCCATACGGCCAGCCACGCCTACAATGGCGATTCGGGTCATGAAAACTCCTGCGCGTGCGTTGTTTGGGATCTACTAGAGATAAAAAAGTGACCGCGATTATAGCAGACGCGTGGAGAGAATCCGTGCCTCAAGCCAGCGGTTAGTTTTCCCAAATGATGACCAGCGCTTCATCACCTGCCATATGCATTAGCTGGCGTTCCACTACGCCCTCCAGCTCATCCAGGTGTTCTTCTTCAAGGGTCTCGATCGCCACCGTCAGCGTTTCGTCATCGGCTCGCATCAGGCAAGTACCCGTCGCAAAGGCAATTTTTGCCTCTTGCGCCGAACGTTCAACGTCAAACTTATGCGACCAGTGGTTGCACAGGCGTTTCATCAGGCGTTCGCCAAAGGGCGTGGCGATTTCAGCACGGGATAGAGACATGGGATTCTCCGCATCGGTAGCGAGTAAGTATCCACTAGCGTAGTGCGCGCGTATCCAAGATGCCAAGCAACGGATGGGCCTTCGTGCCGCAAAGGGCGTTGAGCCAGGCACAAAAACGCCCCATTACCTTGCGGTACCTGGGGCGTTGATAATGCACGACAGCGTGCTGCCGTTACGGCTTCATATCTTCAAAGAACTTCTTCACGTTGTCGAAGAAGCCGGTTTTCTTGGGTGAGTGGCTGTGGCTGTTGCTGCCGTCAAAGCTCTCTTGTAGCTGACGTAACAGGTCTTTTTGCTCGTCGTTGAGATTGACAGGAGTTTCTATCACCACCTTGCACAAGAGATCGCCGGGCGCGCCGCCGCGGACCGGTTTCACGCCCTTGCCTTTGAGGCGGAACATCCTACCGGTTTGCGTTTCTGGCGGAATCTTCAGTTTCACCCGACCATCAAGCGTGGGCACTTCCAATTCCCCCCCAAGGGAGGCGTCAACAAAGTTGATCGGCACATCGCACTGCAAGTGCCTGCCTTCACGTTGGAAGATATGGTGCGGCTTGATATTGGCCTGCACATAAAGATCACCCGGTGGCCCACCGTTGATGCCAGCTTCGCCCTCGCCGTTAAGGCGAATACGATCACCGGTATCCACGCCTGCGGGGATCTTGACCGAGAGAGTACGCGTTTCACGAACACGCCCTTCGCCGTTGCATTTGTGGCACGGCACTTTGATGTGCTGGCCAGAGCCATGGCAGGTCGGGCACGTTTGCTGCACGGCGAAAAAGCCCTGCTGCATACGTACTTGACCGTGTCCGGCACAGGTCGGGCAGGTCTCTTTACTAGAGCCAGGCTCTGCTCCGCCACCGTCACAGCGGTCACAGTTGATATGGCGCGGTACGCGGATATCCACGGTCGTACCGGATACTGCGTCTTCCAAATCTAACTCTAGGTTGTATCGCAGATCGGAGCCACGCGCGGGGGCGTTGGGGCCACGACGGCGTCCGCCGCCGCCACCAAAGATATCGCCGAACACATCGCCGAAGATATCGCTGAAATCACCGGCACCACCGCCGCCGAAACCGCCACCGCCAAAACCGCCGCCTTGGCCGTCGACACCGGCATGGCCAAATTGGTCGTAAGCGGCGCGCTTTTCGCTATCGGTTAAGACTTCGTACGCTTCTGACACCTCGCGGAACTTCTCAGCGGCGGAGTCATCGTCCGGGTTTCGATCGGGGTGATACTTCTGCGCCAGGCGGCGGTAAGCCTTCTTGATCTCTTTCTGATCGGCCCCTTTATCGACCCCCAGGACTTCATAATAATCGCGTTTGGACATGGGTCCTACGCCTCCTGGTTAGCTACGCATTTCAGCTGCGGAAACAGCAACGCGGGAGTTGTCTCCCGCGTCACCGCTTTCCTTGGCAGAAAGGGGGTGATTACTGCTTTTTCTGATCGTCGTTGACTTCTTCGTACTCGGCGTCAACCACATCATCTTCCGGCTTGGTACCGGCTTGCTCACCACCTTCACCGCCGGCTTGCTCGCCTTCTGCTTGCTCGGCGTACATCTTCTGCGCCAGCTGGCCTGAAGCTTCGGTCAGCGCATCCAGTTTCTTCTGGATGTCGTCCTGATCGTCACCTTTCGTCGCTTCTTCAAGCTCGGCGATGGCCGTTTCGATGTTCTGTTTCTCATCATCGGTGGCCTTGTCACCGGCTTCTTCCAGCGTCTTACGGGTGGCGTGAATCATGCCGTCCGCCTGGTTGCGTAGCTGCACCAGCTCTTCGAACTTCTTGTCTTCGTCGGCGTGCGCTTCAGCATCGCGAACCATCTGCTCGACTTCTTCCTCAGACAGACCGCTAGACGCTTTAATAACAATCGACTGCTCTTTACCGGTCGCTTTGTCTTTCGCTGAAACGTTCAAGATACCGTTGGCATCGAGATCAAACGCGACTTCGATTTGCGGCACGCCACGCGGTGCTGGCGGAATGTCGGCAAGGTCAAACCGGCCTAGCGACTTGTTCTGCGAAACCTGCTTACGCTCACCCTGTACCGCGTGAATGGTCACGGCGGTCTGGTTATCATCCGCGGTGGAGAAGGTTTGCGTCTTCTTCGTCGGGATGGTGGTGTTCTTCTCGATCAGCGGCGTCATCACACCGCCCAGAGTTTCAATACCCAGGGTGAGCGGTGTCACGTCAAGCAGCAGTACGTCTTTCACGTCGCCGCCGAGTACGCCGCCTTGGATTGCCGCACCAACTGCAACCGCTTCATCCGGGTTGACGTCTTTGCGCGAATCCTTACCGAAGAAGTCAGCCACTTTCTTCTGTACCTGCGGCATGCGGGTCTGACCGCCGACCAGGATGACTTCATCCACTTCAGACGCTGACAAACCGGCATCTTTCAGCGCGACCTTGCACGGCTCGAGCGAGCGCTGCACCAAGTCTTCCACCAGCGCTTCCAGCTTGGCGCGCGTTACTTTAACGTTTAAGTGCTTAGGACCGGTGTTATCCGCCGTGATGTACGGCAGGTTCACATCAGTCTGCTGAGCGCTTGAAAGCTCAATCTTGGCTTTCTCAGCGGCTTCTTTCAGGCGCTGCATGGCGAGATTGTCGCCAGAAAGGTCAATGCCGCTGTCGGACTTGAACTGGTCAACCAAGTAGTTGATCAGCGCCAGGTCAAAGTCTTCGCCGCCCAGGAAGGTGTCGCCGTTGGTGGCCAGCACTTCGAACTGAGTTTCGCCGTCAACGTCAGCGACTTCGATGATCGAGATATCGAAGGTACCGCCGCCTAGATCGTATACCGCGATGGTTTTGTCACCGCGCGACTTGTCCATACCGTATGCCAGAGCAGCTGCGGTCGGCTCGTTAATGATGCGCTTAACATCCAAGCCTGCGATGCGGCCGGCGTCTTTGGTTGCCTGACGCTGGCTGTCATTGAAGTACGCCGGCACGGTGATGACCGCTTCGGTGACTTCTTCGCCGAGATACTCTTCAGCGGTTTTCTTCATTTTCTTCAGCACTTCCGCACTGACCTGCGGCGGTGCCATTTTTTTGCCTTTTACCTCAACCCAGGCGTCGCCATTATCGGCTTCGGTAATTTTGTACGGCACCATTTTGATGTCTTTCTGAACGACGTCATCTTTATAGCGACGGCCGATCAGACGCTTGATGGCGTACAGAGTATTTTCCGGGTTGGTCACGGCTTGGCGTTTCGCCGCCTGACCCACCAGCGTTTCACCATCGTCGGTATAGGCGATGATAGACGGCGTGGTGCGGCCGCCCTCGGCGTTTTCGATAACCTTGGCGCTGTCGCCATCGAGCACTGCTACACAAGAGTTTGTGGTGCCCAGGTCAATACCAATAATGCGTCCCATAGTAGAAACCTCAAATTCGTTAGTTAAACGTGAATATACATTGTGTCTTTACGTTAGCGGCGTTTACCGCGTGGTTGCCCCTTTATTTGGGGGTGGCTTGCGGCATTTCAAGGGCTTTTTTATGCCTATTCGCCAGCTTTTTGACTTACCACCACCATTGCTGGGCGAACCAAGCGGCCATTAAGCAGATAGCCCTTCTGCATCACTTCCATCACCGTGTTGGGTTCCACCTCAGGATTGGGCACCATTGTGATCGCCTCGTGCACCTGTGGGTCGAAGGGCTCGCCGTGAGGCTCCACCGACTCGACGCCGAATTTATTCAGCACATCAAGCTGCATTTTTAGCGTCATGGAAACGCCTTCGCGGTGGGCTTCGGAGGCTTCGCTCTCCATCGACTCCAGCGCTTTCTCCAAGCTATCGACCACCGGCAGAAGCTCTTTGACAAACTTCTCCAGGGCGAACTTACGCGCCTTTTCCGCTTCGTGTTCAGCGCGACGGCGCACGTTTTGTGCTTCGGCCGCTTCGCGCAGCGCTTGATCTTTGGCCTCAGACAAACTCTGCTTTAGCTCTTCGACTTCCGCTGCCAAGACCTCCGCCTCGGGATTATCCGATGACGTCGCGACGGTATCGCCTTCGTCTTCAATCAGGCCTTCCAGCTCGCCTTCTTCAAGGCGCTCTTGTGCCTGTTGCTCCGGCGTTTCGGCTTCCTGCTCTTGCTCTTCGCGCGCGAGCTCTTCGTCTAGCGGGGTTTGGGGTTCTTTAGCCATGCGTTACTCCTAAACGGAAAACATTGGTCAGTTACGGTTTGCAGGGTATATGGGGGCCAAGACATTCAACTCAAGTGGTCAATGCATTTCTTTGAGAAAGCCGTCTCACAACAAGCATTGCAGTGTGAAATCGGCTACTGTATAAATTATCCACTGTATATAATTTCAAACCCGCATAGCCCGGCGCCAGGAGGAACCATGCTGACCCAGTTAGCCATCCAGGATTTCGCCATCGTTGACCACTTGGAGCTTGACCTTACCGGCGGCATGACAGCGATTACCGGCGAGACCGGCGCCGGCAAATCGATCCTTCTCGGCGCCCTGGGGCTGTGCCTTGGCGAACGGGCCGATGCAGGCAGCGTGCGTCACGGCTGCGAGCGCACCGATCTTTCGGCCCGGTTTGATATCCACCATCTCCCGGCAGCACAAGCCTGGTTGAGTGAGCGCGAGTTGCCCGCCGATGAGTGTTTGCTGCGCCGCGTGGTCACGGCAAACGGCCGCTCCAAAGCGTGGATCAACGGTCAGCCCGCCACCGTGAGCGACCTTAAAGCCTTGGGTGAGCACTTGATTCAGATTCACGGCCAGCACGCTCACCAAGCCCTGATGCGCGAAGAGACGCATCTTTCGCTACTTGACGACTACGCCGGGCTCAATGGCAAAACCCATCAGCTCGCCGACACGTTTCGTGCCTGGCACAGCGCCCGCCGACGGCTGAAAAAGCTCAGCGAAGCAGGTAGCGAAATTGAGGCCAAACGCCAGCTACTGCGCTATCAGGTCGAGGAACTTGATCAGCTCGCCCTAGAAGAAGACGAGCTGCCTACGCTCGAAGACGAGCAGCTTCAGCTCGCCCACGCCGAAGAAATCTTGCGCGAAACCCAATTTGCCGCCGATTGCTGCGCTGATGATGACGGCGGCGCGCTATCGCTGTTACACCGCGCCCATCAGCACTTGAGTGCGTTGCCCGGCAGCGACAAGGGCGCACTGGCCAACACGCTCGCCATGCTGAATGACGCAAAAATTCAGATTGAGGAAGCCACCAGCGAGCTCGCGCGGCTATCCGGCCACACCGAACTCGACCCTGAGCGTTTAGCCTGGGTAGAGGACCGCTTAGGCGATATCCATCGCTTAGCGCGCAAACACCATGTTTCTCCCGAAGAGCTCTACGCGCAGCACCAGCAACTGAGCCAAGAGCTTAACCAGCTCGACGCTAGCGATAGCGACCTGGATGCGCTAAGCGCGGACGTCGAATCCTTGCGTGAGCGCTATCGTGGCGAGGCCAAAGTGCTCAGCGACGCCCGGCAAAAGGCAGCGACGCGCCTGGGTAAAGAGGTGCAGCAGCAATTGGCCTTTTTGGCCATGGACAAGGCAAGCTTCAAGGTCGCCCTGGAAAGCCGTGACACCCCGGCCCCCGAAGGGTTAGACCGCGTACAGTTTTTGATCAGCGCCAACCCCGGCCAACCTGCACGCCCGCTGGCAAAAGTTGCCTCGGGCGGTGAGCTTTCCCGCATCAGCCTGGCGATTCAAGTGGTGGCCGCGAACCATTCCACAACACCGAGTCTCGTTTTCGATGAAGTGGATGTGGGGGTTTCAGGCGCCACGGCGGAAATCGTCGGCCAGCTGCTTCGCAAGCTCGGCGACAATGGGCAGGTCATGACGGTGACACATTTACCGCAAGTAGCGGCCCAGGCTCACCAGCACCTGCATATCGAAAAGCGCGCCAAGCGTAACACCACGCTCACCCATATGGCCCTGCTCGACGAGGGCGGCCGCGTGAGCGAGCTGGCACGTATGCTCGGTGGGGTAAACCTCTCTGACCAGACGCTGGCCCATGCCCGCGAAATGCTCCATGCCAGCCAACGCCCACCGCACTGATTGACAGCAAGCCTGAAAAAAATGCCCGCCCCGTTTTCACGGCGCGGGCATTTTTCTTTTATAGCGCTAAAGTACGCTAACTCGGTCACACAAGCATTACAGCGACAGCACCTTATCACCGCGAGCGATGCCCGAAACGCCGGTGCGCGCCACTTCAAGAATGCCCAGTGGCGCCATCGCGTTAAGAAACGCATCCAACTTCGTCGCGTCACCGGTAATCTGCACGGTGTAAAGGCTCGGTGTGACGTCCACTACTTGCGCCCGGAAGATATCCGCCGTGCGCTTGACCTCGTCACGCGCGGCACCCAGCGCTTTCACCTTCACCAGCATCAGCTCGCGTTCAATGTGGTTACCTTCAGTGAGATCCACCAGTTTGACCACGTCAATCAGCTTGTTGAGGTGCTTGGTGATCTGCTCAATCACGCGATCATCGCCTACCGTGGTGACGGTCAAACGTGACAGCGACGGGTCTTCCGTGGGTGCGACGTTAAGCGTTTCGATGTTGAAGTTACGCTGCGAAAACAGACCGACCACACGCGACAGAGCACCCGGTTCGTTTTCCATCAGAATCGAGATGATATGACGCATTAGGTACGCTCCGTTTTAGACAGCAGCATGTCACGCATGGAGCCTAACGGCACCTGCATTGGGTAGACGTGCTCAAAAGGGTCAACCTTCACATCGAGGAACACAAGCTCGTGCTTATCGGCGAAGGCTCGCTCCAGTGCCGGCTCCAGCTCGTCAATGGTGTTCACGGTAATCGCGGTAAAGCCGTACGCTTCGATCAACATATGAAAGTCGGGCAACGATTCCATATAAGAGTGAGCGTGACGGGATTTGTAGTTCAGATCCTGCCATTGGCGCACCATACCCAGCGAGGCGTTATTAAGATTGACGATTTTCACCCCCACACCGTACTGCTTACAGGTGGAGAGTTCCTGCATCATCATCTGGAAGCTGCCCTCGCCGGTGATACATACCACGTCGTCGTCAGGGTAATTCTGCTTTATCCCCATCGCCGCCGGAAAGCCAAACCCCATGGTGCCAAGCCCGCCGGAGGTAATCAGGCGGTTGGGTTTGTCGAACTTGTAGTACTGCGCCGCAAACATCTGGTGCTGGCCCACATCGGTAGTGACATATGCCTCGCCACGCGTCACGCGGCATAATGCTTCGACCACTTCCTGCGGTTTTAACACCTCACCCGGCTTGGAAGGCTCGTAGAGTTTGCCTTCGCGATCCGCGCGCCACGTATTGATCTGCTGCCACCAATCAGTGAGGGCATCGGGGCTAGCAATCGATTTCCCCTGCACCAAGCTGATCATCTCGTTGATCACGCTGGAGGACGGACCGACAATCGGCACATCGGCCCGCACGGTCTTGGAAATCGAACTGGGATCGACATCGACGTGAATGATCTTGGCCGTGGGGCAAAACTTCGAGGTGTTATTGGTGACGCGATCATCAAAGCGCGCGCCGATGGCAATGATCAAATCCGCGTGGTGCATGGCCATGTTTGACTCATAAGAGCCGTGCATACCCAGCCAGCCCAAGCACTGCTGGTCGCTTTGCGGATAGGCGCCAATGCCCATTAACGTAGTGGTAATCGGGAAGCCAAGCTGCTTGACCAAATCGGTCAACCCTTCGCTTGCTTTGCCGGTCACCACCCCGCCGCCGGTGTAAAACACCGGGCGTTTGGCCTTGAGCATCAACTCCACGGCTTTTTTGATCTGCCCGGTATGCCCACGCGTGACCGGGTTGTACGAACGCATCTTGACCTTTTTGGGGTAGACGTATTCGTAACGCTCGGTGGGGGCAGTCATATCTTTAGGGATATCGACCACGACCGGGCCGGGGCGGCCGGTCGCCGCGAGGTAGAACGCCTTTTTCAGCACCTCGGGGATTTCAGACGGGTGCCGAATCGAGAAGCTATGCTTCACGATTGGACGGGTCACGCCCACGATATCGGTCTCTTGGAAAGCATCATCGCCAATCAGGTGGCTCATGACCTGGCCGCACAGCACCACCAACGGAATCGAATCCATATAGGCGGTGGCAATGCCGGTGACCGCATTGGTCGCGCCAGGCCCGGAGGTAACCAGCACACAGCCGGGCTTGCCCGAGGCGCGAGCAAAGCCATCAGCAGCATGAGTGGCGGCCTGCTCATGGCGCACCAAAATGTGCTTCACTTTGTCTTGGCGGAACAGCGCATCGTAAATATGCAGCGCGGCACCACCAGGATAACCATAAATGTACTCAACGCCCTCATCTTGCAAGAAGCGGGCGATCATATCTGCGCCGGAAAGCAGTTCCACAGTGTTTCTCCCCTGGAGGTCTCGAGTGCCATACACAGGCCGGATGCCTGTTTTCTTCGAGTGCGGCGGTATGCCGCTGCCGGTTACGCCGGCACCTGATGCCAAACCCTGGCATTAGACCCGGTTAGGGCCTGCACTCTCTCACGGCAGATCGCCGCGTCGGGGCGTTGGCCAGGTCGGGCGGTTAGCCCAAGCCCGGAAGTCCTTCGGCGGGTAAAGGCATTCGCCCACCCTTCGCGCGGGGATAGGGGATTGCCCGTTGGTTCCGCGCCCGCAAATCAGGAACTGACAAGATTCCATTAGCGCCCTTGGCATGTCAACCTCTCGCCGCCGTTACGTGACGAAATGACAGCCAAACCCATCAAACGGCGGCCTCTTAAGACCCAATACCGCCTGATACGTGGTCAATCAGGCAATGATCGCCGCCACCGACAGCTTGCCGCACGCCTCCCTCTCTTCAGCGTATAATGATGCAACAAGCCAATGCGTTAAATCCGTTTCAAATGCGCTAAAAATGGCTAGGCTGAGAGGGTGGCCATTGCAGGTGGCCAACAACAATCACAATGAACGTAATTAAGGAAAGCTAATGGCGCTTATTCAACGACACCCTCTGCTCACATCGGCGTTTATCAGCATCTGTCTGGTTGCCTCGTCATCGCTAATGGCCTGGGACGGTCTGGTCGAAAAGCAGACCTTCACATTAGACAGCTTCACTACCCAAGGGGGAGAAACCATCCCCGACGTAACCGTGGGTTGGGAGGCCTACGGCGAATTAAACGAGGCCCGCGATAACGCCATTTTGATTACCCATTTTTTCTCAGGCACCAGCCATGCCGCTGGCCGCTATGAAGCGGATGGCGAGCCAACCGGCTACTGGGATTCGATCATCGGCCCCGGCAAGCCGCTGGATACCGATGAGTACTACATTATCTCCTCGGACACGCTGGTTAACCTGAATGCCAATGATCCCAACGTGACGACCACCGGGCCTGCCTCCATCAACCCCGAAACGGGCGAACCCTGGGGAATGGACTTCCCTGTCGTCACCATCCGCGACTTTGTCGAGGTCCAGCGCGAGCTTTTGGAAAGCCAGGACATTGAATCGCTGCATGCGGTCATGGGCGCATCGATGGGCGCGCTCCAGGCAATCGAGTGGGCCAGCGCCTACCCTGATCGCGTTGATCGCCTTATCCCCGTGATTGGCGGCGGCGTTGCCGACCCCTGGCTACTGGCGACGTTGAGCGCCTGGGCCGCGCCGATTCGCCTGGATGCCAACTGGAACGAGGGGGACTACTACGGCGGTGAACCGCCCACCGATGGGCTAAAAGAAGCGCTCAAGCTCGTCACGCTCAATGCCAACCATTGGCAGTGGGCCAACGACACCTTTAACCGTGACTGGGCCGATGAAGAACGCGACCCCGCTCAGGATATCAACGCTAACTACGCCATTGAGCAAACGCTGGATGACATTGCCGCTGCACGTGCTGAAGTTTCCGACGCCAACCATTTCCTGTATCTGGTTCGCGCCAACCAAACCTTTATGGCGGGCCACGGCGATTCGTTAGAAGCCGGGCTTGAAGCCATCGACGCCCCCACGCTGATGCTGTATAGCGAAAACGACCTCGTCTTCGCCCCCGAAGGCGTGCGCCACACCGCCGAGTTGATTGAAGAAGGCGGCAGCGACGTGACGCTTGAAACCCTGGAAGGCAATCGAGGCCATCTCGACGGTGTCGTTTCCATTGATCAGGCGAGCGAAACGTTGCGGGAATTTTTACAGTAAGGGAGTGAGCGCTGTCTCTTTGGGAGCCAGCGCTTAGGAAGCTACGTTATGAACCGGCCTGGCTAACCACGCCCCAACGCCCGCTGTACCGCCTGCTCCACATGAATCTCCGTGGGATCGAACAACCCTCAATTCAGGCCAGAGCCTCTAGGCCATTAGCGGTTAGCGTTTTCTTCAGCCACCTTACGAAGCGCATCGACAAGCACGTCCGCAGGCTGGGCACCAGAAATCAGGTAACGGCCATCGAGTATAAAGCCCGGCACGGCGCTAACCCCTGCCTCCATGAATCGCTGTTCTGCCGCGCGAACTTCGTCCGCGTACTGATCAGACCGAGCGATGGCCTCGGCAGCGTCACCGTCAAGCCCAACCTCAATGGCCTTCTCTCGCAGAACCTCTGGGTCTGAAGGGTTCTTCGCTTCACCGAAGTAGGCATCAAATAATGCCAACTGCAGGGGCGTCTCTAGGTTCTGCGTTGCGGCCCACGCAAGCACGCGGTGGGCATCGAACGTATTGTTCGCACGACGCTCCTGGGCACCACGAAAATTCAGCCCAAGCTCTTCGGCCACGGCTATAATCTCACTCTGGGCCTGCTCCATGCTGGCAGCATCCTTGCCGTACTTGCGGCATAAGTGCTCGAGGATCGGCTCGCCCTCGGGCGGCATGTCCCGATTCAGTTCGAAGGGCTGCCAGAAGAGCTCAACATCGATCTCGCCATCAAGGGTTTCCAGCGCTTGTTCTAGGCGCCGATAGCCGATCGCGCACCACGGGCAGGCGACATCAGAGACCAGGTCGATTCTCAGCTTTTGCATTTTGTATATCCCATTGACATATCCCAAAATTCAATCAAACTCAATAAAGCATGTTACGTGTATATAGCGAGCAACGGCAGTACTCATAAGGAGACAGCTATGGAAAAAGCAGCCGTGTTTAAAAGTAACCGTAGCCAAGCGGTGCGCATGCCTAAATCCCTCGCGCTGCCCGAAGACGTTACAC
>JBNJFC010000006.1:0-47056 GCA_051746485.1 Pseudomonadota bacterium | reverse complement strand
AACGCCGCCCCAGCCTGCCAAGCACGTGGCGGTGATTGGCGCTGGCATCGCCGGGAGCAGCGTGGCTTCTGCCTTGGCACGGCGAGGCGTGGCGGTCACTGTGGTGGATAAAACCGCCCCGGCGGCGGGCGGCTCGGGCAATCATCAAGGCGCGCTCTACGTTAAGCTCGCTGCCGAAACCAACGCGCAGAGCCGGGTCTATCTTAGCGGGCTAATGTACAGCCGCCGCTGGCTTGAGTGGCTCAACCCAGCACGAACGCTCTGGGGCGAAAGCGGCGTGCTGCAACTGGCATTAAGCGAAAAAGAAGCCCACCGGCAACGCCGCTTTTTCGCGAATCACCCGCTACCAGCATCGCTACTCACCCTTTACCCACAAAGCGAACTTGAACACATCGCCGGGCTTCCCGTGGCGGGCGAACAGGGGCTTTTCTACCCACAGGCTGGCTGGGTACGCCCCAAGAAATTATGTGAGCGCTTACTCTCAACACCAGGGATTCGTTATCAACAAGCCGAAGTCACACAGTTGCGCCGGAGGGATAACGGCTGGCAGTTGTTGATGGCAAGCGGCGACCTTTTAGCGGCGGATCAGGTGGTGATTGCCAGCGCGTTCCTAGCGAATTGCTTTACCCAAACACGCGCCCTGCCACTGCAGCCGGTACGCGGCCAAGTATCGAGCGTGCCCTTGCCGGCTGGCGTAACCGGCCCCACACCGGTGATTTGCGCGGGAGGCTACGTGCCGCCGGTGTTGGATGGCATTCTCACCTTTGGCGCTAGCTTTGTGCCGAATAGCGCAACGACTGAGCTTTCTACTGAAGAGCACCAACGTAACCTTGATGAGCTGCGCCAGAGCCTGCCGGCGCTGGCCGATGCACTGGAAAGTACGGGCCGGAGCGCCGAGGATTTCGAAGGCCGTGCAGCGGTACGTGCCGCAAGCCCGGATAAATCACCCTATGCAGGCCCGGTGCCGGATGCCGACGCCTGGCAAACGGATTACGCCGTGTTGGGCAAAGACGCCACACGCGTGCCGACGCAAGCCGGCCAGCACCATCCAGGGCTTTGGGTCAGCACGGCCCACGGCTCGCGGGGCTTGGCCAGCGCACCACTGTGCGCGGAAGTGATTGCATCGCGCCTGTGCGATGAACCGCTACCGCTAGAAGCCCCGCTGGTTGATCACCTTCACCCAGGGCGGCGGATTATCAGCGCGCTGATTCGCCGCCAGGCCTTATAGCCTGCGCCTCTTTAGGCGTCAGCAAAGGCTAAGCAACAGTAAAGACTGAGCTTCAGCGAAGAAAATCCGGGCCGGGGCGGCCTAAGTGGTAGCCTTGGCCGTAATCGATGCCCAGCTCCCGCACCGCGTTCATGACCGCTTCATCTTCGATGAACTCGGCGATTGTCTCCACCTTTAGGCTCTTCGCTAGCGTGACGATACTTTTCACAAAGGCCAGGTATTTGTCGTCTTCAATCATATTGCGGATAAACTCCCCTTCGATCTTGATCACGTCGATGGGGAACTGCTTAAGATAATGGAACGATGAGTAGCCAGAGCCGAAGTCGTCAATCGCGAAGTTAAACCCCTGCAACTTAAGGTCGAGCACAAATTTTTCCAGCAGCTGCAAGTTGCTGACCGTCTCGCGTTCGGTAAGCTCGAACACGATCCGCTTCGGGTCGATTTCGTAATCCACGGCGAGTTGGTGGATGCGGTTGATAAATTCGCCGATGATCAGCGAGCGCGGCGAGAGGTTGATAAATAGCGTACCAGTGTAGCTTTGAGCGTGAATCTGCTTAAAGGCTTTTTCAATCAGGAGATAATCCATGCGGTGGATAACCCCGATGCTCTCGGCAATATCGATAAACTCGCCGGCCGGCACAATACGGCCATCCTGCTCAATGCGCATGAGCAGCTCGTGGATATGTGTCTCACCGGTGTTCACGTCCACAATCGGCTGGAAGTACGGCACGATACGCCCTTCTTCAAGCGCGTTGAGCACCATCTGATTTTTCTCACCCACCTCACGGTAGATAGCCGCAACCTCATCTTCTTCCGGTAGCGCTAGGCAATTTTTCCCTTGGCGCTTGGCCTTGTACATCATGTTATCAGCAAGCAAGAAGAGGTCTTTGGGGTCTTCGGCGTGCTCGGGATAAACAGCGATGCCTACCGAAGTGGTCGCCCGCACGGGAGAGCCATCCGGTGCCATCAGCACCACTTCAGCGAGCTCCCGGGTAATACGCTGTGCCACCGAATACGCCTGAGAAGCGCCTGTGTCGGGCAAAATGACGGTGAACTCGTCACCGCCGTAGCGCGACAGGAAATCACCCGGTCGCACGGCGCTAGCCAGCGCCTTACCAAAAGCCTGCAGAAACTGATCACCAAACGCATGACCGTGGCGGTCATTGACCAGCTTGAAGTTGTCCATATCGAGCATCAAGAGGCTGAAGGATTCGCGATGGCGTTTGGCACGCCCGACCTCATAGGGGAGCAGATCTTTAAACACCCGCTGATTATGCAGCGACGTGAGCGGATCGCGAGTGGCGTAAAACTCCAGGTCGCAGGTGTATTTGTAGATTGCCTTGACCGAGCCGACGAGGTTTAGAAGCGTCGAGAGAATGCCATCGATCACGATATGACGAATCGGGTCTTTGGCGATTTCCGACTGCACGCCAATGCCCACCACGCCGCCGATACGGGGCGCATCCAGCAGCAACGATTTGGTTTCAAGCTCGATCTCTTCCGGGCTGATGGTGATCGCCGGGCTATCAATGTCGTTGTTATGCTCAACGCTGTGATGGGTGATCCGCACAATCGCCACATCTTCCTGGAAGTGCGGGTTCTGCTCTAGTTGTCGGGTGACAATGCGCTCCAACAGTTGACGGTCGCCCTTGGTTGGCTCTTGGTACCAGAAAATCTCCAGCTCATAGCCTTCATCTTCCACCTGGAAGATGGTCATTAACGTATGCGCTTCGATAATCGTATTGATGTCGACCAACAGATCTTTAATAAACTCGCGCCAGTCACGCACCACGTCCGAGGTGATGATAAATTTGCTGAGAAGGCGAATTTCAAACTCAAGGATATCTTTATCCACGGCGACGTTTTTCAGCCGCTGCGCCAAGGCATTGATATCGCCAAACGCATGGTTTAGCTCGTCAAACGAGAGATCCACGTCACTGACATCGAGCGTGCGGAAATCCTTCACCGTGTTAACCGAACTTAAGCGCGTGCGAAACAAATCCAGCGCGCGCTTGACGCGCCCCGCCGCGAGCGAAGAGACCACCCCGGCGGCGAACAGCATAATCAGCGACACAATAACGAACAGCACCACATAACCTTGGCGAGCTTCAGACGCGAGCGGGCTCATATCGTGGTGAATATCGATCACGCCCAGCACATCGCCCACTTGTGCGTTGGTGTGGCAGGCCAAACACTCGCTGCGCGCGGTCATGGGGTAAATGCGCCGGGTAATATTGTCGTCGTAAGTGACGTTTTGCTCGCCATCGGCAAAGGCGCCTTGAATCTCTCGATCCATTTCCGGCTGGGTAATATGACCGTAGAGTTCTGCCACCAGCGAGCCGCGGTAAATTTCCAAGTCAAACGGGGAATTTTCGTGGGCCGATTTCGTCGCCTCGACAAAGCGTTCCAGGTCTTCTCGGTTCCAACCGCGTCGCATCACTTCGAACATCGAGTTGAACGTCTGCTCGGCGATATTTTGCGACGTTTGTGCTGCCTGACGGCGCATGATGTCTTCATACAACAATGACGCCGCGAGTGTCACTCCCAGAAATACCGCCAGGGCTGACGCCAAAATGACGCAAAAAACAAAACCGCGCAGCGTAGTGAGCGGCTGAAGTAGTCGGTAATACCAAGAGTGCATCGCAGCCTGCCGCTTTCTTAATTAAAATTGTGCTTAAGTAAAAAGTGTTAACGCACTTAAGAGTGGGCAAGATTATGTCAGGCATTAAACATAGATAAAGGCGCTTTTCGTCGCATAACCGTAAAAGCTTACGCGAGTTTGATGTACGTCAAACGAGGTCACCTTCTTCTTCATCATCGCCAATGTCGCGGCCAAAGCTGCGCCACTGCGCGAGCGTCATTACTTCGGTCATTTCCAGCTCCAGGTCGTGGGCAATGATTAACTCGCTACGTTCAAGTTGCTGTTTTAGTTCACTCACCCAGCCACGCATGCCTTCGCCGGTGTCCGTGGTGTCGTAACCTTGGCGGGTAACAAAAGCTTCAAGCAGTGCCTCAAGCGTTTCTGGCGGCAGCATTCGTGCGGGCACTTCAATAAATCGGCTCATGCGTTCATCTCCTGTTCGCCGGTGGTTTAATCGCCGTTTTCCCAGGTGTCTAAGCGCTTTAGAAACGTGGCTTCGTCGATAACCGGAACGCCTAGCTGTTCCGCTTTGGTCAGCTTGCTGCCGGCGGCCTCTCCCGCCACCAGGCAGGCGGTTTTCTTCGATACGCTACCGGAAACCTTGGCACCCAGTGCTTGCAGGCGCGCTTTGCCTTCGTCACGGGTCATACTTTCCATGGTGCCGGTCAGTACCCACGTTTGCCCGTCTAGCGGCGTAGGGCCGCGCACCACGTCGCGCTCTTCCCAGCGCACACCTGCGGCTAATAGCGCATCGAGCGTTTCTTGGTTATGCACTTGACGGAAAAACGTATGCACATGCGCCGCAACGACAGGGCCAACGTCATCCACGGCTTCAAGCGCGGCTGTATCGGCCTCTTGTAAGGCGCTTAACGTGCCAAAGTGTGCCGCCAGGTTAGCCGCGGTGGCCTCACCCACTTCACGAATCCCCAAGGCGTAAATAAAGCGCGAAAACGTGGTTTCCTTGGCGTGTTGGAGCGCATTGATCAGGTTAGACGATGACTTCTCTCCCATGCGCGGCAGCGTTTGCAGCTGCTCGACGCTTAAGTGGAAAAGATCCGCCGGTGTTTTGACCCAGTCGCGCTCCACCAACTGATCGATCAGCTTTTCTCCCAGGCCATCGATATCCAATGCGCGGCGGCTGGCAAAGTGCTTTAGCGCTTCTTTGCGTTGTGCTGGGCAGTAGAGCCCGCCAGAGCAGCGCGCCACCGCTTCGCCCTCCACCCGTTCGATCTCGGATTCACACACCGGGCAACGACTCGGGAAGACAATCTCACGGGCATCATCCGGGCGTTTATCAACGTCAACACGCACTACCTGGGGGATCACATCGCCAGCGCGGCGAATCGCAACCGTATCGCCAATGCGCACATCCAACCGCGCGATTTCATCGGCATTATGCAGCGTGGCATTAGAGACCGTCACACCCGCCACGCTCACCGGCTCTAGGCGCGCTACCGGCGTAATGGCACCGGTGCGCCCGACTTGAAACTCAACGTCATTAACGCGAGTGATCTCTTCCTGCGCGGGGTACTTAAATGCGACGGCCCAGCGCGGCGCACGGGCAACAAACCCCAACTCGCGCTGCAGGCGAAGTTCATCGACTTTGATCACCACACCGTCGATATCAAAACCGAGGCGGTCGCGCTTCTCCCCTAGCGCCGCACAATAATCCGCCACAGCGTTTGGGCCGATTACCACGGACAGCTCGTCACTTGTGCGAAAGCCAACGTCTGATAAACGCTTCATTAAGGCACTGTGGGTGGCATCGCCCATATCCGGCTCTAATCGCGCGGCTTGATAGGCGTGAAACTCAAGCGGGCGAGTAGCGGTGATGCGTGGGTCAAGCTGGCGCAAACTGCCCGCCGCCGCGTTACGCGGGTTGGCAAATACTTTGCTTCCCTCCTCGCGAGCGCGCTCATTCAATGCCTCAAAGCCCGAGTGCCGCATAATCACTTCGCCGCGCACCTCCAAAAGTGAAGGCACTTTTTCGCCGCGCAGGCGTAGCGGCACCGAACGCAGGGTACGCAGGTTAGATGTAATGCCCTCGCCTGTACGGCCATCACCACGGGTGGCGCCACTGACCAACACGCCCTGCTCGTAGACGAGCGACACCGCGGCGCCATCAAGCTTAGGCTCACACGAGAACGAAATATCATCCGGTTCACACTCAAGCCGTTCAGCCACGCGTTCGGCAAAGGCAAAAATATCTTCGCGACTAAACGCATTATCTAGTGACAGCATCGGGATGGCATGAGTTATTTCTGGAAACCCATCCGCAGGAGCGGCTCCCACGCGCTGCGTAGGCGAATCTGGGGTAACCTGCTCGGGGTATTGCGTTTCTAACTGCTTAAGACGTTCGAACTTACGGTCGTAGTCGGCATCGGTAAGCGCGGGGTTATCGAGCACGTAATAGCGATAATTGGCATCTTCCAGCTCGGCACGGAGCGTGGCAATGTCCTTAAGCACGGCGGCATCGGGCTGACTCATGAAGGCAAATCCAAGCAAGGCAGAGGGAATGAATGTAGGGCGCAATTATACAAAAACACCCGCTGCCTGGCCCGGCAGCGGGTGTTTTTTTCATTTGTAACGTGTAAAGAAAAACCGGCTCAGTGCGCCTGCATCTGCTGATGCAAACGGTGGCGACGCTCAAACTCGTGCACGCGTTGACGGGCAAACTCAATGGTTTGTGCAGTCATCACACTGTGGTTCTCGTCTTTGAGCTCACCGCCTAAGTGGCGTACCACGACCATCGCGGTCTCGACCATGGCTTCAAAGGCAGCGCTACTGTCCTCAGCGCCGGGTAATGGCATCAAGAACGTCACGCCGGGCGTGACAAACTCGTCCATGTCTTCGATTGGGAAAGAGCCCGGCTTCACCACGTTCACCATGGAAAACTGCAATTCACTGTCAGAGCTCTCCGTTTCAAAGCGATGAAATACCCCCATGCCTCGGCTATAGCGCAGACCACATGCCATTAATAGCTCCAGCAGGGTGACCCCATCAAAGCCTTCTTTGTCTCGCGACATTACGCTGATCACAATCACTTCTTCTGCGTTGGTCAGCGTTTTGCGTGCGTGGCCACCGCACACATCATGGCGGAGCGCTTTTTCCAAGGTGGGGTGCGGGCGCACAACGTTATCGTAGCTGCCATCATCATGTTCAGCGTCTGTATATGTATCGTCGGCTTGATCACCTATCGCACGCGACATTACCGACGGCTCATCAGCTGGGGTCACTGCCTCAGCGGTTTCAGCAGCAGCGGCTTCCTGAGCTTTTGCCTGTTCAGCGGCCAAACGCGTTTTTTCAGCCTCAGCGGCCGCTTGCGCTTCAAGGCGTAATGTCTCTTCTCGTGCTTTACGTTCGGCTTTTTGCTTAGCCTGCTCTCTAGCTCGCTCGGCTTTTTCTTCTTTCTTTTGCTGTTTGGCTTTACGACGCTCGGCCATTCGCTCTTTGAGGGAGTGCTTGATACCGTCAAAATCAACCAGCCGGTAGCTGTCATCTTCGTATGACTCGTCGTCGTGATCGGTTTCCTCACGCTCACCGGCGATGTCGCGTCGCAGCTGGCGTCGCTTGGCGTCGCTATGCTGGGCAAGATGTGCTTTAACATCGTCCTCGTCGGCGCGGATAGCGCTTAACGGTGGAGGCGTATGGCTTTCCGAAACTGAGTCGTCCTGAGCTTCACGGCTGGCTTCCTCCGCATACCCGGTTACGCGAACGTTTTCAGCTTCCTGAGCATTTTCTGTTTCATAATCAGTCGCTGTTTCATGGTCGGTTTCCTCTGCAGCACTCGCGGTAGGTACCGATAAAGTGGGTTCTGTATGGCGTGGTGATTCAGCCGCTGCCGCTTTGCTCTCCGACGTTTTGGTATCATGCGGGGCGTCTTCTTTCGTCCGCCGGAACTCTGAGAGCACCCTGGAAGGACCCGGATGCTCTTGGCGCTCAAGTTTAGGCTTACCGCTCAACCCACTGTAATCCGCAGGCTTTAACACGCGAGCGCCACCATTAGGCAGTTCCCAGCTCAGTTCAGCTTGGCGCTGCGCCTCTTCAGGATCTTTATCGGAGGTTTTGGCGTTGTCGGGGTCGGTACTCGCCGCTTGATCTAACTGAGGAACCCGACGTTGGCGCTGAAGCCGACGCACACCATCAATGACGATCAGCGAAACCAACGCCAGCCCTAAAACTATTAGCCATTCTCTTAGTTCCATGTCGCACGTTCCATGGGTCGTTTTGCCGGTTTAAGACACTACTCTAGAAACATCACACTCAAAACACATCTAGAAACATCTAACTTTGAACACAGCAGTTGAATATATAAATGTTAACGTTGAAGTCCAGTTTGCCCAATCTCTTACAACAAGCATAGCGCTATTAAGACAAAATAGGCCAATTTTTATCTTTTTTCACGTTTATGCACAGTTTTTAAACTCTTTTTACTACTTATTAACGCGTTTTTCGGCCCAGCCCCTCTTTTAAGCATCCGCAAGCACGGCAGCCTCATCTACCCCTACGGCAACTAAGCGCGACACCCCTGGCTCTTGCATGGTCACGCCCATTAGGCGCTCCGCCGCCTCCATCGCAATCTTATTATGGGTAATATAGATAAACTGCACGTTTTCCGACATCTCTTTAACCAATTTAGCGTAGCGCCCCACGTTAGCATCGTCCAACGGCGCATCAACTTCATCCAACATACAAAACGGTGCGGGGTTAAGTTGAAAAATCGCAAACACAAGCGAAAGCGCGGTTAAGGCTTTTTCTCCGCCAGAAAGTAGGTGAATGGTACTGTTCTTCTTGCCCGGTGGGCGCGCCATGATGGCCACTCCCGTTTCCAGCAAGTCATCACCGGTTAACGTCAACCACGCTGTACCGCCACCAAACACTCGTGGGAAAAGGGCTTGCAGCCCGCTATCGACCTGCTCGAACGTCTCTTTGAAACGCACGCGTGTCTCTTGGTCGATACGTCGGATGGCTCTCTCTAAGGTCTCCAGTGCTTCGGTTAACTCAGCGTGCTGCGCCTCTAAATAGTTACGCCGCTCGGCCTGCTGGTCGTACTCTTCAATGGCCGCGAGGTTAATCGCGCCCAGACGCCGAATTTTCTCAGTGGTCGCTTCTAACGTGCCCTGCCAGCTCGTTTCGTCCGCGTCGCTGGGGAGTTCTATCGCCAGCGCCTCAGCATCATGGCCTAACTCGGCCAGGTGCTCATCCTGCGTGGCGGCTTTTAGCTCCAGCGCTTGAACTTCCATCCGACGGTTTTGCAACTGCTCGCGGCTTTGCGCCAAATTACGCTCGTGTGACTGACGCGCCAGCTCATCATGGCGCAACTGTTCTGCAATAGTCTGCGCTTGCTCGCGCGTTCCGTTGAGCCGATGCTCTTGCTGCTCACGCTGGAAAAGGAGTTCTTCTAACGCTTCGGAGGCAAGTTCATCGGGCTCGATAAGCCCTTCGCGTGTTTCTTCTAATTCACTGATACGCTGTGACAAGCGTTCTTCGCTTTCGGCACTACGCACTTTTTGTGCTCTAAGGCTCACTTGCTCGGCGGTTAAGCGCTCGCGCTCTAACGCCAAACGCTGCTGGTCGGCTTTAAGCGGTGCGTTTTCATGATTGAGTCGTTCGCGTTGCTCACGCTGCTTTTCACGTGCGGCACTGGCTTCTTCACGGCGCAATGCCGCCTCTTCAAGATGCTCCATCGCCTCGTTCCAACGGGCGCGCTGCTCTTCCAGCTTAAGATCAAGCTCGGCACCATCTTCTTGAAGCTTTTTAAGCTCTTCATCCAACTCTGTGGCACGGCTTTCAAGGTGCTCCACCTGCTGAGCAAGGCTGCGCTCTTTGAGTGCTAACTGCTGACGCGTCTCGATACTCTCTCGTTCTTGCTGCGCGTGCGCATCACGCGCTTTTTCCAATGCTTCTACCGTCGCAAGCGTCTCGTCACAGCGGGCTTGCGCCTGCGTTAACGCTGCCTGCTGTGCCTGGCATTGCGCTTGGCAATCGTCATGGCGGCGACGCGTCACCAACAGCGCATCGATAGACTCTCCCTCTGCTTGCTGGCGCAGCCAATCTGCCGACCGCCAAACGCCATCACGGCTAATGACGCTTTCACCCGCTGGCAGCGATTCCAAGCGCGGTTCGACGTCATCGGCATGTTCAACGCAGTGGATGGTGCCTAACCAAGCATTAAGTGCACCCGCACCTTGGACCAAGGCGGCAACGGTGTTGTCAGGGGCTGAAAATCCCGACGTATCTGCCAGTAGGCACCAATCCGTTGCCAGCGCTTGGGGTAACGCGGTGAGTTTTTCTGGCGCTACTACACGGGCATTCAGCCACGGGGCAAGAAGCCAAGACGTCACGGCTTCCCAGCCGGGATCCACTTGAAGGATTTCGCCCAACCGCGGGGCGCGGGCCAGGCCGTGGGCATCGAGCGTTGCCACTAGCGCCGGGTCGTGATCGGTCAGCTGCGCATCAATCAACGCGGCCAGCGACGCTTGCTCGCCTTCTAAGCGGCTTAGTTTTGTTCGCGCCTCATCACGCTGGGCGTTGGCCTCTTGCTGCTCGCGCTTGGCCTCGTGAAGGCGAGGCTGCCACGTCTCACGCTCAAGACTCAGCTGCTGCGTTTGCGCATCAGCCGCGCTGAGTTGATCTTGTGCTTTGTCATGCTCGGTGCGCAGCGCATTGAAATCGGCGATGTCGCTGCGCTGTTGACGGCGGCGCTGCTGCTCGGTGTGTAATCGTTTTAATTGCTGCTCGATATCGCGCAACTGATCCTGGCTGCGGTCAGCGTTTCGGCTTGCTTGGCGCCACTGTTCGTCGGCATCGGACCAGGCAGCTTCAGCACTCTCCAGCGCGGGCGCCGCCTCGCTCATCGCCTGTTCGAGAGTTTCAAGCTGCTCCTCTAGCGCCTCGGCTTCCGGCAGCAGCGCGTCTAGTCGCTCTTCAATGGTAAGCAAGCGTTCACTATCCGTTTCACCGACTTCACGCTGCTCATCGAGCTCGCGGCGGGCATTATCGATATCGCTGGCAAGCTGGGATAGGCGGCTACGGCGGTGGGACTGATCCTGTTCTAAGCGGGCGATACGCGTGGTGGTATCGTAAAACTGCTGCTGGTGGCGCTCTAATACGTCGGCAAGTTCATCGTGCTGCTCGCGAGCCTGCTCTAGACGCGTTTCGCATTCGCGCACGCCAAATACGTCTTTTTCGACACTGATTTCAAGCTCGCGCACGCGGCTTTCTTGCTGCTGCTGTTCGGCCCGTAGCGCGCGACCGCGCAGCAGCGCAAGCTCACCTTTAAGCCGGTGCTCTTGCTGCTTCAGGGTTTGATAGCGCTTTGCCGCCTCGGCTTGGCGCTTCAAGCGCTCTAGCTGCTTATCCAGCTCTTCGCGAATGTCATCGAGGCGATCAAGGTTTTCTTGCGTACGACGCATGCGATTTTCGGTTTCACGACGCCGCTCTTTGTATTTGGAAATGCCAGCGGCTTCTTCCAGGGTGGCGCGTAAGTCATCGGGGCGCGCTTCGATCAATCGCGAAATCATACCCTGGCCAATAATGGCGTAGGAGCGAGGCCCGAGGCCGGTCCCCATAAAGAGATCCGCGATATCCCGTCGGCGGCATTTCTGGCCATTGAAGAAGTAGTTAGATTGACCGTCGCGAGTGACCTGACGCTTCACCGCAATTTCGGCGTATTGAGCGTAGGGCCCACCCATTACGCCGTCACGGTTATCGAATTTCAACTCGATAGCGGCTTGTCCCACCGGCTTACGCGCGGTGGAACCGTTAAAGATGACATCCGCCATCGACTCGCCACGCAGTGTTTTGGCCGATGATTCGCCCATCACCCAGCGTACCGCGTCGATAATGTTCGATTTACCACAGCCATTAGGCCCCACGATAGCCGTCATATTGCCATCGAAGGGTACCGTTATAGGGTCAACAAAGGATTTAAACCCGACCAATCGGATGGAGGTTAAGCGCATACTAGCGGCCGCAAACGATCACTCAAAGACACGATCCACAACGACCTCCACGGCCTCGTCTTCTTCAACCGGGCCAACCGTGACGCTGTCTAAATCACCAAACAGATCCCCTGGTTGCGGCGTAGCTTGACCAGAACGAGAAACACGCACGATTAAACGTGTTTGCTGCACCTGTGAAAGCGAAGCTTGGGGAGACATAGCGTTGGTTTCATCCAATACCACGGTCATGGGTAACTCCGACACCTGCGCTCTCACCACGGCAAGCGGGGGAAGCTCACCTTCCATATCGCGTGCCGTAATAAAGACAGTGGCATCGTCGGGGACAGTGTCAGCCAGCGACTCATCAAGCGAGACATTGACGCGAACCCCAGGGCCTTGAGCCTGTTCGATATCCGCTTGCTCAGGCTCCACGCCCATACGGCGCTGAGCCACGCGAATACCTTCACGCAACGAAGAGGCCGTGTCCTCGTCTTCAATATTGGCCAGAGCGCGGCGCCAGCGATCAATCGCGGTTTCGTACTCGCCGCGATCAAAGGCGTGGACCCCTAAAAGCCCCAGCACGGTGGGTTGGCGCGGATCCTGCTCGAGCGCCTCATCCACCAGCGCCTGCACTTCAGACGTAAGCTCACGCTCTGCCATAAAAAAGCGCAGTTGAGCGAGCTGGGCTAGCAGCGGCGCCACACGGCCTTCGATGTCGATCAGCCGCTCAAGCGCATTAGCGGCTTTTTCAACTTGGCCCGTTTCACGATAGAGCGGAAAGAGCTCGGACCACACATTGGGATTATCAGGCTGGCGCTCGGCTTGCGTTTCCATCCGCTCGAGATACATCGCAAGCGACGCGTCCGGATCAGCCTGCACCTCGCGACGGGTTTCCAACAGCATCAAGTCACCTTCAGCGCCCTGAAACTGATACCAGACAACACTGACCGCTACTATGCTCACCATGACCAGCGGCACGACAAAGCGCCCAGATGTGTACGTTTTCAGCGGGCGTCGTTTGAGGTTTTGGGTATCGTCTAGCAGGCTGCGCTCTAGCTCGAGGCGGTCTTCTTCAAAACGCGCCTCATCGATATCTCCGCGCTCATGCGCCGCTTCCAATGAAGCGAGACGACGCTCAAAGATAGCGACATTTTGCTCTGCGGAAGTATCGTTCGCTTCGAAGTCTTGCTGCCTATCGTGCAGCTTTCGCGCTTGTCGTAGCGGCAACACCAAGAGCCACAGTGCTGGCAACAGTAAAACAGCAAACGCAATCCACAGCAGCGTCATGAAGACCTCTCGCGATTAATAAGTTCATCCAGGCGGGCGCGCTCTTCGGCACTCAGCGAAGTCGCCGAAGCATTGCGCCGCGCGCGCACCATCCATACCACGAGCAAGATGCCCAACAGCACCAGTACAACCGGAATGCCCCATAGCAGGTAAGTGCGGTTTTCTAAGCGCGGGTTATAGAGAATGTACTCTCCAAAGCGCTGCACCATGTGGTTGATAATTTCGGTGTCGGACTTACCGTCCTGGAGCAATTGATAAACACGCTCGCGCATGTCTCCCGAAATCGGCGCATCAGAATCATTGATGGCCTGGTTCTCACACAGCGGACACCGCATCGATGCCGTGAGGTCTTGATAGCGCTGCTTTGTCACAGGGTCCTCAAACTCACGGATTTCAGCGGCGCCTAACGCGCTGCTGGCAAGCAATAACAATAGGATGGCGATAAGCCAGCGGTTCAGCGCCATTTTTCCACCTCCGGTATAATGGTGTCGCTTACATCAGCGGGGGAAATATACCCTGTATGGTGATAACGAATGATGCCGTCCGCATCGACCAAAAACGTCTCCGGTGCACCATAAACCCCAAGATCAAAGCCGATATCGCCCTCAGGATCGAAAATATTCAACTCAAAAGGATTACCGAATTCAGTTAAGAATTCGCGCCCCTTCTCACGGGTATCTCGGTAGTTAACCCCCACCATACGCACACCACGGTCGGCAAGATCGAGTAGCTGCGGCATCTCCTGCTTGCAGGCCGGGCACCACTCGCCCCACACGTTGACGAGCGTCACCTCACCGGTTAGCACGCTCTGATCGACGCGGCGATCAGGGTCTTCTAGGGTGCTTGCCTCAAACGCCGGAAAATCTCGCGCCATTAACGCTGAGTCGCGATACGAGGGATCTTCCGAAAGGCGCAGATAAAGAAACACGGCGAGCAGCAAAAAACCCACCAATGGCAAAAAGAGCAGTAAACGACGCTTCATGCTAGCGCCTCCTTCGATGCGCTGTCGTTAGACGGGGCATTCGTATTCTCAGCATCGTGCTTATCTTGGCGAACACGACTGCGACGATAGCGCTTATCCGCCACGGCAAGCAGGCCACCAGCGGCCATCAACAAACCGCCCAGCCACAACCAGCGCACCAAGGGCTTGTGCTGAATACGCATGGCCCAGCTGCCGTCGCCAAGATCTTCCCCCATCGCAACATACAGATCTCGGAAAAAGCCAGCGCGTAGAGCCACCTGCGTCATCGGCATACCCGTCGCTAAGTAGAGCCGCTTTTCAGGCTGCATGGTGAACTGACGTCCGTTTTCACCCCGCTGAACGTCAATCTCTGCGGTATCCGCCAAAAAGTTCGGGCCGCGGCGGCTTGATAGCTCTGTCATCGTGAAATGGTAGCCGGCCACCTCGACGCTATCTCCTGGCCCCATACGCACATTACGTTCAATGTTGTAATGGGAAACGACGGCTACCCCCACAATGGTAAAGGCCACGCCCAGATGCCCTAGCACCATGCCCCAATACGTCAGGGAAAGTTTTTTCAAACCAGCGCCAAACGAACGCGCATTGCGGGTTTTATCCCAAATATCACGCAGTATGGGCAACACGATCCAAAGCGCCATCAGCATGCCAAGTGCTACCCAAACGTTCCATTCAGGGCCATAAAACACAGGGATTAAAGCGCCCAACACCAATGCCACGACACCGGCCAGCCAGAGTTTGGTGTAAAGCTCTTTCGCCGCCATACGCTTCCAGCGTGCCACGGGCCCTAACCCCATAAAGATGCTCGTCACCGCCATAAGAGGGACAAACAGCGCGTTAAAGTACGGCGGCCCTACGCTAATTTTGCCTAACCCTAGCGAATCCAAGATCAACGGGTAGAGCGTACCCAGCAGCACCGTGACGGTCATAATCACGAGCAAGATATTGTTGATCAACAAAAGCGCATCCCGCGATAGCCAGTTAAAGCCCACCTTGTGGCTAACGCGCGGCGCACGCAGGGCAAACACCAACAACGACAAGGTGACCGTAATCGCCAACAGCATCAAAATGAAAAAGCCGCGCGCCGGGTCGTTAGCAAAGGCGTGCACCGAGGTTAAAACCCCCGAGCGCACCAAAAAAGTTCCCATTAACGAAAGCGAGAATGTGGCAATCGCCAAAAGCACGGTCCAGCTCTTAAATGAGCCACGCTTTTCGGTCACCGCCAGCGAGTGAATCAGCGCGGTACCGGTCAGCCAGGGGAGCAGTGAAGCGTTCTCCACCGGATCCCAGAACCACCAACCGCCCCAGCCAAGCTCGTAATAGGCCCACCAACTGCCCAGAGCGATACCCACGGTGAGAAACGCCCAGGCGATATTGGTCCAGGGGCGAGCCCAGCGCGTCCATGCTGCATCTAAGCGCCCACCCAGAAGTGCCGCAATGGCGAACGCAAACACCACGGAGAAACCCACATAGCCCATGTAAAGCATGGGCGGGTGCACGACGAGGCCAAAATCCTGCAAGAGCGGATTAAGGTCGGCGCCGTCTTGCGGCATATTTGGCAACAACCGATCAAACGGGTTAGAGGTCACCAAAATAAAGAGCAAAAACCCTACGCTGACCGCACCCAGAATCCCCATCACACGAGCGACCATATCGCGCGGAAGCTGCCGCGAGAAGATACTGGCGGCAAAGCCCCAGCCGGCCAGCATCAAGCTCCAAAGCAACACCGAGCCTTCATGATTGCCCCAAACGGCGCTGAGCTTATAGTACCAAGGCAGCATCGTGTTGGAGTTATTGGCCACATTGGCGACGCTAAAATCATCCAGCATATAGCTGGCGGTTAAACAAGCATAAGCAATTAATAAAAACAGGAACTGCCCCACTGCCATGGGACGGCCGTAAGCCATCCACAGCGGGCGCCGCGTCGCCGCGCCTGCCAATGGCATAATGGCCTGAACTACTGCCATTAGCAGAGCGATAACAAGGGCAAAATGGCCAACTTCTGGGATCATTTCAGTGAACATGTGCGCTCCGGATTAGCACGTAACAGTCGGCTCGGCATAGCGGTAGCCTAGTACTCACTTGCTTGGGTCTCGCCCTTTGCTTCAAGGCGCTTACCCACTTCAGCGGCTTTGGCCTGGAAATCCGCCGGCTTATAGCCCGCTTCTTCGAGCGCTTGAGCGACTTCTGGGGGCATATAGTTTTCATCGTGGCGAGCCAGCACTTCATCCGCCCGTAAGCGGCCGTCAGCCTGTAGCTTACCCACTACGACTACGCCCTGCCCTTCACGGAACAGGTCCGGCAAAATGCCGCTATAGTAAACATCAAGGTCATCGACGTAATCGGTTACTTTAAATTCAACGTTAAGGCTGTCCGGATCGCGGGAGACCGAGCCCTCTTTCACCATACCCCCGGCGCGTATCGTGCGTTCGATAGGCGCATTACCCTGGGCAATTTGGACCGGGCTGAAAAACAGGTTGATATTAGAGCGAAGCGCATAAAGCGTGAGCCCAACGGCGATGGCGGTAAGCGATACCAACCCAAGAATCACGAACATCTTCTGTTTACGTTTAGGTGTCATGCTGACCTCCCTCTACAACCGTTTGAAGTGGCGCTGCGGTGTTTTGCTGCTCACGTGCGCGCTCACGCCGTTCACGGCGCTTTAAACTATTAATCAGCTGGCGGCGTTCAAATCGTGCATGCCACACAAGGGCCACGAGTAAAAACAGCGTCAGACCCCACGAAGACCACACATAAGGTGCATGTCCTCCCATGGCGATAAATTCTGCAATTGAGTTAAACGCCATCGTCACGCCTCCTGAACCAGCTCTCGCACCCAACGCTTATTGGATTCGCGACGCAAAATTTCGTTTCGCGTCCGCATTAGCGTCAAGGCAATAAAAAAACTATAAAACCCTAGCACCATAATCAGTAGGGGCAGCCACATTTCGGTAGGCATCGCCGGGCGCGACGTCATCGTAAATGAAGCAGGCTGGTGTAGGGTATACCACCAGTCCACCGAATATTTAATGATCGGGATATTGATCACCCCCACCATCGCCAATACCGACGCCGCACGCGACGCGCTATCTCGGCTAGTAAAGGCCCCACGCAGCGCGATGACGCCAAAGTACAGAAACAACAAAATCAGCATGGAGGTAAGGCGCGCGTCCCACATCCACCACGTTCCCCAGGTGGGTACGCCCCAAACCGCGCCGGAAAAGAGCGATACAAAGGTCATCGCCGCGCCTAGAGGTGCCATGACAGCCGCTGCCATATCCGCGACTTTAATTTTCCAGACCATGAACACAAGACCCGCAACCGCCATTGACACAAAAATCGATTGTGCCAAAAACGCCGCAGGAACATGCACGTAAATAATCCGGAAGCTATTACCTTGCTGATAATCTGCCGGTGCAAATGCCAGCCCCCACACAGTCCCCGTCACGATCAAAAGCGCCGCGGCCACCCAAAACCAGGGCTCAAGCTTGGCACTGATACCGTAGAACCACTTGGGCGATCCCAGCTTATGAATAAAAGCCCACATAGTGAGTCTGTCCTCAACCGTTAATACTGATTCGCAGTGATGCCGCAATCGCCCAGGGCGCAAGCATAAGGGCGGCCGCTAGCAACGCACCCAAAATCGCCAGGTGCGCGCTGACGCTATCGCCTGCAATCGCTGCCTGCACCGCACCGGCACCAAAAATAAGCACGGGAATATAGAGAGGTAACACCAGCAGTGACAGCAATACACCGCCCCGAGCCAATCCCACCGTTAGTGCCGCGCCAATCGCGCCAATAAGACTTAGCGTTGCACTGCCTAAGGCAAGCGACACGGAAAGTACCAGATAACTTCCCGCCGGCAGCGCCAACATAATACCCAAAACGGGGGCCATTAATGCCAGCGGTAGCCCGGTCAAAAGCCAATGCACCGACACTTTGGCAAGCGATAACGCGGCAAGTGGCTGAGGCGCGAGCAATAACTGCTCCAAACTGCCGTCATCAAAATCGCTACGAAACAGGCTATCCAACGAAAGCAACGCCGCCAGCAAAGCGGCTACCCACAAAAGCCCCGGTGCGATTAACGCTAACAAATCGGGGTCAGGGGAAATACCGATGGGAAACAGCGTGATGACCAAAGCGAAAAAGACCAGGGGATTTAGCACTTCACCGCGACGGCGTAGCATCAACACAAGATCACGCTTCAGTGTCGCCGTTAACGCAAGTACCAAGCCTTCACCGGGCTCTTTCAGTCTCGGGGCAACCGTTGTGGTTTCTTGCAGCACCACACTCTCCTTATACCTAGCCCGTTATTTAGCCCAACTCGATACGCCGTAGCGCAGCGGATGAGGCTAACTCATGGTGGGTGGTGACAATCACGCAGCCACCGCTGTTCGCATGCGCCACAAGCTGGGTTTCAAGTGCGGCAACACCGTGGCGGTCAATGGCGGTAAAGGGTTCATCCAGTACCCATAACGCACGCGGCGTAAGTGTCAATCTCGCCAGCGCGATACGGCGCTGCTGGCCAGCAGAAAGCTGCCCGGCCGGCACATCTTCAAATCCCGCAAGCCCGACATTGGCCAGTGCGTCTAAACGCTCAGACTCGCTACCTCGCTGACCGTCCAACGCTTGGTACCAAGAGAGATTTTCTAACGCTGTTAGCCCTGTCTTTACGCCTGGTGCATGACCGAGGTAGAGCAAGTTGGTTAAAAAATGCTCGCGCGCCTCGCGCATGGGCTGGCCATTCCAATACAGCTCGCCATGGTAATCACTCAGCTGCCCCGAGAGAATTTTCAATAGCGTGGTTTTACCGCTGCCGTTAGGACCTTCAATCCGGACGACCTCGCCACTATGGATGTCCACATCAAGGCCCTGAAACAGCAAGCGATCATCGCGCTCACAGGCTAGCTGTTGGGCTTGTAGGCGAAGGCTCAAAAGGGCTCTCCATACATAATGATTTCGCGTCGAACTCTACACGGAAAGCGTATTTCTCGCTAGTCACGCCCTGCGGCGCCCGGTCGCAGATTGACCTTGGTCAATTCACGCCTTAGCCGGATAGGAATATCCGCGCAGATGATTTCGGCACGGCACTAGACTGTATAGAAAAACACATATACAGTTAATCATGTACATAACAACAGACTGTACTAAAAAACACTCCCAAAATAAGCCACAGGATGTCGCTGCCAACCTTGATCCCGGAGACTTCCATGACCGCCTTACCCGCTATCGCCGAGTTTCATGACACCGCCGCCGCTAAACGCATCACACGGCGCAACACGTACGCCATCAAAGTACGCGGCAATCGGATGAACGATTGCAACCTATTTGATGGTGATGTCATTATTATTCGCCGCTTTCAACACGACACCCACGATGAAACCGCTGTGGCTGAAATCAATCGCCGCTCTGTTGCACTGAAGCGCCTTTCTATCGGCCGAGACGGTGTTCATCTTCAGCCGGAACAAGCGGGCACACCCGCTATGTTCTTGCACAATTGCGACATTCAAGTGCTAGGTCTTGTCATGGGGGTTGAGCATCAAGCCTCTTAGCTTCCTACTATTGGTCGCCAACCCTTGGAGCCTTAATGCGTTATCCCATTCCCAACCTTGCACCCGCAACCTGGCATGATGAAAGCATCGAGATCGAGAAAAGTCAGTTTATTGCCTGGGTGTGCCACGCGCCGAACGTTAATGATTTCGACACATTGCTCGCTGCGGCCAAACAGGCGCACCCAAGTGCTAGCCACCACTGCAGCGCTTATATTGCCGGTGCGCCGGGTGAGCAAAATTGCATTGGCTTTTCGGATGACGGTGAGCCCGGTGGGACGGCGGGACGACCCATGTTCCAAGTTCTCAATGGCAGCGGTATCGGCGAAATCGGTTGCGTCGTGACTCGCTATTTTGGCGGCACTAAGCTGGGCACGGGCGGGTTAGCGCGCGCCTACGCACAAGCAGTAAGCGCCGCACTGGAAACGCTCCCTACCCGCGAAGTCGTCGAACGCGACACCTACACCCTGCGCTTAACGTTTGCCCAAGAAGCCGATGCCCGCGCATGGTGCAATGAGCAGGCGCTCCCGATTGAACATGCCGAATACGATAGCGATGGCGTGTGCTTAGCCATCGGATGGCCGCGAGATCATACGTTTGAGCTTAGCGAATTGGAAAACCGACTTAAGGCCAGCATCCTCGCTAGCCCGCCAACGAAAACGCGGCACGCTAATTAACAACGTGCCGCGCTTATCTTAGGTGAGATGGGCTATTCATTGGCAACAAACTAAATTAGCCCCAGTACGTAACTAAAGCACTTAGCCCAAGCTTTTAACCTAAGTACTTAATCATTACCCCGGCCGCTACTGCCGAGCCGATAACACCGGCCACATTGGGGCCCATCGCGTGCATCAGCAGGAAGTTATGCGGGTTGGCTTCCAGCCCCACTTTGTTGGACACGCGCGCAGCCATCGGCACCGCCGAGACCCCTGCGGCCCCGATCAGCGGATTGATCGGCATTTTGCTCACCAGGTTCATCAGCTTGGCCATCAACACACCGGCCGCGGTGCCAATCCCAAAGGCCACAATGCCTAGTCCTAAAATACCCAGAGTCTCCACCGAGAGAAAACTCTCCGCCATCAGTTTAGAGCCTACCGACAGCCCCAGAATGATGGTCACGATATTAATCAACGCATTTTGCGCCGTGTCGGATAAACGCTCGACCACACCGCACTCGCGCATCAAGTTACCGAAACAGAACATGCCCAAAAGCGGTGAGGCATCAGGAAGAAACAGCGCGACCAGAATCAGCAGCATCAGCGGGAAAATAATTTTTTCCAGCTTCGAGACCGGACGCAGCTGCGTCATGGTGATCTCGCGCTCTTTTTTACTGGTTAACAGGCGCATAATCGGCGGCTGAATCAGCGGCACCAAGGCCATGTAGGCATACGCTGCGACGGCAATCGCCCCGAGCAGCTCGGGAGCCAACACGCTGGACACATAAATCGACGTGGGGCCATCCGCCCCGCCGATAATCCCAATCGCGGCGGCTTGATTAAGCGAGAAGTCCATCACACCCATCGATGATAGCGCCACGGCGCCAAACAGCGTAGCGAAGATACCAAACTGCGCGGCGGCGCCTAAAAACAGCGTGCGCGGATTGGCCAACAGCGGGCCAAAGTCTGTCATCGCGCCCACGCCCATGAAGATGATCAATGGCGCTACCCCCGTGCCAATCGCCACCTTGTAGAAGTTGTAAAGCATGCCGTCGCTGTATCCGACATTGACGGCCACGTCCTTAGCGGCACGCAGCGCTTCTGCCGACGCATTGCCGTCCGCTACGCTCTTAAGCGCGACGCGCCAACTCTCGGCATTCGCCAGCGGGTCAAGCGCCACTCCTAGCGCCGTAGCAATTTGCTGCAACACGGCCGGCTTCGCGACTTCAATGGCCTGATCCAGCGCGGAAATCGCAAGCCCCGCCTCCGGGATATTGGCCAGGATTCCGCCAAACCCGATAGGCACGAGCAAAAGCGGCTCAAACTTTTTGTAGATCGCCAAGTAGAGCAGCACAAGCCCTACCACGATCATCACCGTCTGGCCCAGCTGAAGGTTATAAAGCCCCGAGCCTTCCCACAACGTGATTACCTTATCCATAGTGCGAAAGCCCCTTAAAGTTCGATCAACGTATCGCCGACGGCGACGCTGTCGCCTTCATTGACCTTCACTGCGGAGACTGTACCGCTGTTTGAGGCACGCACTTCGGTTTCCATCTTCATCGCTTCGAGGATAATCACCACGTCGCCTTCGGCAACTGCGTCGCCGGGCTTGACGTTCACCTTGAAAATATTGCCGGCCAGCGGAGCGTCGATACTTTCTCCACTACCCCCACCGCTCGGCGCCGGGGCGGCGTCTTGCTTCGCCGCTGACGCGGATTGCTCTTGCACCTCGCCGATGTCACCCCCTTCAGACACTTCCACCACAAATGCCTTGCCGTTGAGTTTGACGGTGTAGGTTTCTGGGCCGCTACTCGCCACCGGAGCTTTTATCGGCTCAGCGTTGGCGGGCGCCTCAGCGGTAGTATCCGGCGCCTGCGGTACCGGCTCGAACGCATCTGGTTTGTCACGATTTTTGAGAAACTTCAGGCCAATCTGCGGGAACAGCGCATAAGTCAGGACATCGTCGATCTCACGCTCGCCTTCCGCTAAGCGGATATTGTCTGCCTTGGCTTTTTCTTTTAGCTCCGTGGCAAGCTTATCCATCTCAGGGCTTAGGTTATCCGCCGGGCGGCAGGTGATCGGCTCACCACCTTCGAGTACGCGTTTTTGCAGTTCGGCGTTAAACGGGGCAGGCGCGGCGCCATACTCGCCTTTGAGCAGAGCTTGCACCTCTTTTGAGATCGATTTGTAACGCTCGCCCATCATCACGTTCATTACCGCTTGGGTGCCGACAATTTGCGAGGTCGGGGTGACCAACGGGATAAAGCCCAAATCTTCGCGCACACGGGGAATTTCGTTTAACACATCGTCAAGCTTGTCACCGGCGCCCTGCTCTTTGAGCTGGCCTTCCATGTTGGTGAGCATGCCGCCCGGCACTTGCGCAATCAGAATGCGCGAATCGATGCCTTTGAGCGAGCCTTCAAACGCCGCGTATTTCTTACGCACTTCACGGAAATAAGCGGCAATGTCTTCCAGCAGCTCCAGATCCAATCCCGTATCGCGGTCAGTGTCTTTGAGCATTGCCACGACGGATTCGGTCGGACTGTGGCCGTACGTCATCGACATCGACGAAATCGCCGTGTCGACGTTATCGATACCCGCTTCGACGGCCTTGAGAATGGTCGAGGTGGATAGGCCGGTAGTCGCGTGGCACTGCATGTGAATTGGGATCGATAACTCTTGCTTTAAGCGCGTTACCAAGTCAAAAGCCGTATATGGCGTGAGAAGCCCCGCCATATCCTTGATGGCCAGCGAATCGGCACCCATATCGGCGATGGTTTTGGCCAAATCAATCCAGCTATCCAGGGTATGGACCGGGCTCACGGTATAGGAGATCGTGCCTTGGGCATGACCTTCGACATCGCGCACGGCCTTGATCGCCCGCTCCAAGTTGCGCGGGTCGTTCATGGCATCAAAGACGCGGAATACATCGACGCCGTTGGTTTTGGCGCGCTCAACAAACTTATCCACAACGTCATCGGCATAGTGGCGATAGCCCAGCAGGTTTTGGCCGCGCAACAGCATCTGCTGAGGCGTATTGGGCATCGCCGCTTTCAGTGCGCGAATGCGCTCCCACGGATCTTCGCCCAAGTAGCGAATACATGAATCAAAGGTCGCACCACCCCACGATTCCAACGACCAAAAACCCACTTGATCCAGCTTTTCGGCAATAGGCAGCATGTCATCAAGACGCATCCGTGTCGCAAATAGCGATTGGTGAGCGTCACGTAGCACAACGTCAGTAATGCCCAAAGGGCGCTTCGTCTCATTCATGGCATTATCTCGTATCGATAAGTGAGTAGGCGTAAGTGAGGAAAGTGGTATCTGCGCTCGAAGTTGTGGTTAGTTTACGAACAAAACCCAACTGTTTTTCGCGGCCACCTGATTAGTCGCGCCCTTTTTGGCGCCGATAACGGTGAACGGCCGCGCTAATGACCGTGAGCGTTTCATCATCTTGTGACGAGGAGGCAGATGGCGCACGTTTTGCGGGCGCTGATGGAGCAGGGGCAGGCTGAAAGCGACGCACAGTGCTCGACATCAGCGTGACGCTGATGACCAGTACGGTAAGAAAAATAAAAACGAACCCCATACCCAGCGCCATCAAGGCAAGCCCTTCGTTTAATAGCTCAGCATTTTGCATTCGGTATTCTCCTGAATTCACGCTGGTGACAGCGTTTCTTATAGCAAACCCAGCGGCATCACCACGGTTGGCGCAATAAGGGTGGTACAATAAACTGCCACACTCAGAAAAGATTGCAATGGCGCCATAGTGGAAGTCAAAGTTGTTAATTTACTACAAAAAGGCCAAATCGGCCTTGCCCCGATGGAAGGCGTTATCGACGCGCTTACCCGTAACTTATTGACGCGCCAAGCGGGTTTTGACTGGACAGTGACTGAATTTGTCCGTGTAGTCGATGCCCGTTTGCCCCCGCGCGTGTTTTATAAACACTGCCCCGAACTACAAACACTCCCCGCCGCGACACCTAGCGGTGTGCCGGTACATCTACAGCTACTCGGCTCAGACCCCCAAACGCTTGCCGCCAACGCTCACCAAGCACTTTCACTGGGCGTGTTAAGCATCGATTTAAATTTTGGCTGCCCCGCAAAACTCGTCAATCGACATGACGGCGGTGCGTCGCTTCTGCGTCGCCCTGAACGGGTTTACGCTGCCGTCAAAGCCGTGTTTGATGCCGTTGGCGACCAGATTCCGGTCACGGCAAAAATCCGTTTAGGTTTTTCCAATCGCCGCCTCGCGATTGCTTGCGCCCAAGCCGCAGAAGCCGGTGGCGCCTGCCAACTGGTAGTACATGGGCGTACACGCGACGAGGGCTATCGACCGCCAGCGCACTGGGAATGGATTGGCAAAATTCGCCATCGGGTGAAGATCCCCGTAGTGGCGAACGGCGATATCTGGACACTGGAAGACTACTGGAAAGCGCGCACGCTGTCAGGTTGTCGCGATGTCATGCTCGGCAGAAGCGCCCTAGCCGACCCGTGGCTTGCGCCTCGCATTCGCCACTGGCAGTTAACAGGCGAGCGCTTAGCTGATACCACTTGGCCCATGCGCGCCAACGTACTCACGGAGTACGCTCATTGGCAGCGGCAAAACCTGCCCGAGCGCGTTGTGACCTCGCTGGTCAAGCAGTGGCTCGCGCAGATGCGCCAGGGCAACGCAGAAGCCGACCGCCAATTTCAACGGCTAAAACGCATTACCGACCTGACGGCTCTGCTGGATAGCCTCGTGATCGATGCGCCAACACAACCACAACAAAGGCCGACCAACTTAGAGGCGTAGCCTTAATCAAGAGCACAACCGGCAGGCCGGCACCAAAAAAAACGCCCTACCACAATAAATGGGGGGCGCTACACACGATCGCGAGATCGGCGACGCGAGCCACCGCCGACCTAGCCAGGAAAATAAAAACCGATGGGGGAAACCACATCATGAATGGTTATACAAACAGAAAACCCGCTCTCTTTGAGAGCGGGTTTGTAATCTGGCGCGCCCGGGAGGATTCGAACCTCCGACCACCTGATTCGTAGTCAGGTACTCTATCCAGCTGAGCTACGGGCGCTTAACGCTACTGCACAAGAATTTCTTTACATCAAAACTTGCGCATTAGATATTTTCTAGGAAGGTGGCGCGCCCGGGAGGATTCGAACCTCCGACCACCTGATTCGTAGTCAGGTACTCTATCCAGCTGAGCTACGGGCGCTTACCTTTTACTATCTTATCGAATGACCTTCATTGATGAGATAGCATGCCAATTGGCGGAGAGAGAGGGATTCGAACCCTCGATAGGGCTATAAACCCTATACTCCCTTAGCAGGGGAGCGCCTTCAGCCACTCGGCCACCTCTCCTTAACGGCACGGCGCGAATATTACCGATTTGGCGTGGGCTTGTCCAGCCTTGTGCCAATTTTTTTCGCAACGGCGACAAAAAACGGGCATTGCTCTACGACACGCAACCCTATGTGCCATCAGCAAAAACCCGCTCTTCGGGGCGATTACTCGTCATCACCCTCTTCGGTGCTACGCTCACGCTGAATACGCTGGTAGATCTCTTCACGGTGAACGGCAACGTCTTTCGGCGCATTAACGCCAATGCGGACCTGGTTGCCTTTCACTCCTAAAACCGTGACGGTAATTTCATCACCGATCATCAGGGTTTCGCCAACACGGCGGGTTAAGATGAGCATGGCTGATCTCCTTCTCAGACGTTTTTTGTTGCAACGGGATGTGTCCGCCAGAAACGGCGCCGTGCCATTATGCGCCATGACATCGCTGTCACCAATGGCACGGGGCCATAACACCTGAATACCCCGTTGAAAGAAAGCCCACCACCCTGCAGCAGCGAGACCCCTTATTCAGCGTAGAAGGTTTCGCGCATCTTACGTTACCTAAATGCCGTGTTACTCGGGCTCGATATCCGATTTATCCAAACCAAAGGCTTTATGCAACGCTTGAACCGCCAATTCCATGTGTTTCTCATCGATCACGACAGAAATTTTGATTTCTGAGGTCGATACCATGCGGATATTGACGTTTTCATCAGCCAGAACACGGAACATCTTAGACGCCACGCCCGCATGCGAGCGCATCCCCACACCGACAAGCGATACCTTAGCGATATTATCGTCACCGCGCAGATCGCCGCCACCGAGATCAGGGATCACTTGCTCTTCCAGAATCTTTTTGGTCGCTTTGTAATCGCCTTTGGCCACGGTAAAGGTAAAGTCGGTGTAGTCACCGGCCGGTGCCACGTTTTGCACGATCATATCGACTTCGATATTGGCGTCGGCAATCGGGCCTAGGATGCGTGATGCCACGCCCGGCACGTCGGGAGTATTCAACAGGGTCAGTTTGGCTTCGCTTTTGGTAAAGGCAATACCGGAAATCAGCGGTTCTTCCATGGAGTCCTCATCTTCGTCTGAGTCAGCAACAATAAGAGTACCGGGGCCGTCTTCAAAGCTTGAAAGCACCCGTAGTGGAACGTTGTACTTGCCGGCGAATTCCACCGCGCGAATCTGCAATATCTTAGAGCCTAAACTCGCCAGCTCCAGCATCTCTTCGACGGTGATCGTTTCCAGGCGTTGCGCTTTAGAGCAAACGCGTGGGTCGGTGGTATAAACGCCGTCAACGTCAGTGTAAATCTGGCACTCATCCGCCTTTAGCGCTGCCGCGAGCGCAACGCCGGTGGTATCAGAGCCGCCGCGGCCCAAGGTGGTGATATTGCCCTCGTCGTCCACACCCTGGAAACCGGCCACTACCACGACCTTGCCCGCATCAAGATCTTCTTGGAGCTCATCGGTCTCGATACGCTGGATGCGCGCTTTGGTGTAAGCGCTATCGGTGTGAATCCCGACCTGGGCCCCCGTGTGTGATGTCGCGGGCACGTCGAGCTGCTGAAGTGCCATTGCCAATAGTGAAATGGTGACCTGCTCGCCGGTGGAGAGCAGCATATCCATCTCGCGTGGCGCCGGGTCTTCGTTTAGCGCGTTCGCCATTTCCGTAAGGCGGTTGGTCTCACCGCTCATCGCGGAAACGACCACCACCACTTGGTGCCCTTGGTCGCGAAAACCCTTGACCTTTTGCGCTACGGCCTTGATGCGCTCGACAGAGCCCACCGAGGTACCGCCGAACTTCTGTACGTATAGTGCCATATGCCGTTTTCCTATTACGTTCGGGAATGGAGAGTGAATGGTAAAAACGTATCATCAAACAGGAAGGCCGGTGACTTTGATGCCACCGGCCTTCTCGATTAGTTAAGCGCGTGCTTCAACCAAGCAGGAACGCTATCCAGCGCGCTGGGCAAAGCTTCCGGCTGACTGCCGCCCGCCTGGGCCATATCGGCACGGCCTCCGCCTTTGCCGCCCACTTGCGAGGCCACATGATTGACCAGCTCACCCGCCTTAACACGCCCGGTGAGGTCTTGTGTCACCCCGGCGATCAGGCTGACTTTACCGGCCTCTTTATCGGCCACGCCAAGCACGATAACCCCAGAGCCCATTTTATTTTTCAGCTGATCCAACACGCCTCGCATTTCTTTACCAGAGACGCCTTCAAGCTGTGTGGCCAGTAACTTCACGCCGCCAACTTCTTGGGCTTGGCTGAGCATATCGCTGCCTGCGGCGCTGGCCAGTTTGGCTTTGACCTGTTCAAGCTCTTTTTCCAAGCTGCGATTGCGCTCGACCAAGGTTTCAATGCGGGACTCCACCTGCTCAGGCTTTGCCTTCACACGCTCAGCGATACGCTGCACGCGCGCTTCCTGCTCGCGGAAGTAAGCCAGCGCATTTTCGCCGGTAATCGCCTCTATGCGGCGCACGCCGGAGGCAATGCCAACTTCACTGACAATATGGCAGCAGCCAATATCACCACTGCGCGCCACGTGAGTGCCACCGCAAAGCTCAATGGAAAAGTCATCAGCGCCGATAGTCAGCACGCGCACGCTATCGGCGTACTTCGCCTCGAACAATGCAGCGGCGCCTTTGTCTTTAGCTTCATCTAGCGTCATTTGTTCGGTTTTGGTCGGCGCGTTAGCGAGAATCTGCTCGTTCACTAAGCGCTCGACTTCTTCGAGCTGCTCGGACGTCATCGGCTCAAAGTGACTGAAGTCAAAACGCAGCCGCTCAGCCGTCACCAGCGAGCCTTTCTGTTGCACGTGATCGCCCAGCACCATTCGCAGCGCCTTATGCAGCAAGTGCGTCGCCGAGTGATTGCGCACGGTCGCACCGCGAAGCGTCGCATCGACTTGCGGACGCACGCGGCCACCGACGTTGAGCGTTCCTTCGACCATCACCCCCTGGTGCAGGTGGTGGCCGCTCTGCTTTTGGGTATCGGTAACCTGGAAGCGACCTCCGTCCTCCAAATGCAAATAGCCCGTATCACCGACTTGACCGCCTGACTCACCGTAAAATGGCGTGCGGTCGAGCACGACAATGCTTTTTTGCCCAGCCTCTAACGCGGCAAGCTCGTTGCCTTCGCTATCGACGATCGCGGTCACTTTTGCCTCGTCTTCCAGGCTGTCATAGCCAGTAAATAGCGTTTCGCCGTCCACCTCAATTTTAACGCTGTAGTCAGCGCCGAACTGGCTGGCTGCGCGAGCGCGCTCGCGCTGAGCTTTCAATTCACGCTGAAAACCTTCTTCATCGAGCGTCACATCGCGCTCGCGGCAGACATCGGCGGTGAGGTCATAGGGAAAGCCGAAGGTGTCATACAGTTTAAAAACGGTCTCACCCGGCAATACCTTTCCTTCAAGCTCGTTGAGCGCGGCGCTCAAAAGCCCCATGCCGTGATCCAGCGTGCGGGCAAACTGCTCTTCTTCTTTGAGCAGCACGCGGGCAATCTGATCGCGTGCTTCACGCAGTTCCGGGTAGGCCTCGCCCATTTCCGCATCAAGCGCGCTCACCAGCGTGTGGAAAAACGGCTCGGAAGCGCCCAGCTTGTGGCCGTGGCGGATCGCGCGACGAATAATGCGGCGCAACACATAGCCGCGACCTTCGTTGGAAGGCAACACGCCATCGGCAATCAAAAAGGCGCATGAGCGAATATGATCGGCAATCACACGAAGCGACGGCGTGTTGGTATCAGAGTGGCCGGTGGCTTGAGCGGCTGCCTGCAAAAGATGCTGGAACAGGTCGATTTCGTAGTTTGAGTGAACGCCCTGCATGACGGCGGCCACACGCTCTAAGCCCATGCCGGTGTCGATCGACGGTTTAGGCAGCGGGTTCAGCGTTCCCTCGGCGTCGCGGTCGAACTGCATAAAGACCAGGTTCCAGATTTCGATGTAGCGATCACCATCCTCTTCGGGGCTACCAGGAGGGCCGCCCCACACCTCAGGGCCGTGGTCGAAAAATATCTCGGAGCTTGGGCCGCAAGGGCCGGTGTCACCCATCTGCCAGAAGTTATCTTCGTCTAGCTTGGAGAAGCGCTCGGGGTCGACGCCGATATCGTCTTTCCAGATTTTTTCCGCTTCGTCGTCACTGATATGCACCGTTACCCACAGTTTGTCTTTAGGCAGGCCAAGGGTTTCAGTGAGAAACGACCAGGCGAAGCGGATCGCATCACGCTTGAAGTAATCGCCGAAGCTGAAGTTGCCCAGCATTTCAAAGAAGGTGTGGTGGCGCGCCGTGTAACCGACGTTATCCAAATCATTATGCTTGCCGCCGGCACGCACGCAGCGCTGCGCTGACGTGGCGCGCACATAAGGGCGTGGGTCGCGGCCAAGGAAGACATCTTTAAACGGCACCATGCCCGCGTTGGTGAACAATAGCGTCGGGTCGTTGCCCGGCACCAGCGAGCTGGTCGGCACAATGGTGTGCCCGTGCTGGGCAAAATAGTCGAGAAAGGCTGTTCTGATTTCTGCGCTTTTCATAGGGTATCCGTAACAAGAAAGCGTGATGCCCCAGGGCGCTTTAGCCGCTACCCGCCGGGGTCGCAAAGACGCCATTATAGCGCAGTTGTCAAACGACTAAAGCCGCAGTTAGTGGGAGACACAAGAAAATCGCCACACTGGATGGGATTAAAGCGTCGAAAGCGCGTGGCGAATCTGATCAAAATCAAAGCCGCGATTGGCCAGAAACCGCTCGCGCTTGGCACGCTCTTTGGGGGTATCGCCGGGGGTGGAAAAGCGCCGGGAAAGGGCCTCGCGGGCGAGTTCAAACCAATCGACGCCCTCTTGCTCCACCACCTCAGCGAATGCGGCCGAATACGTGACGGAATCGACACCACGCTGTTGCAGCTCACTTTCAATTCGGCGCACGCCTTGTCCGCGCAAAATGCGCGAGCGAATAAAACTTTCGGCAAAGCGCGTATCGGACTGCAACCCTTGCTCGGCAAGTGCGTTCAAACAGGCAACGATCTCGTCAGGCGGCACCTCTTTGCGCTCAAGGCGGGTTGCCAGCTCAGCGCGGGAATACTCACGCCGAGCCAGCAGGGTGATGGCGATCTCGCGGGGCGAGCGCTCAGGTTTACCGGATGCACTCGTGTTGGAAGCGCCAAACGCCATAACGGCTTACAGCAGCTCGTCGCTATCAGACTCAAGCGGCGCTTGGTCGGCAGAGGCCTCCGCTGCCGCTTTCTTTTTGCCGTCGCCTTTGTCGCTATCTTTGCTCGACTCGGGCTGTGCGAGTAACTGCGCACGAATTTGGCTTTCAATCTCGTCCATTGTCGCGGGATTATCTTCCAGGTATTGCGCGGCGTTGGCTTTGCCTTGACCAATCTTCTTGCCCTTGTAGCTGTACCAAGCGCCGGCTTTATCGACCAGGTTGCACTGTACGCCGAGGTCGATCACTTCACCGGCATGATAAATGCCTTTGCCGTAAAGAATCTGGAACTCGGCCTGCCTAAACGGTGGCGCCACCTTGTTTTTGACCACTTTCACACGGGTTTCATTACCCGTGACTTCGTCGCCTGATTTCACCGAGCCGGTGCGGCGAATGTCCAAACGTACGCTGGAATAAAACTTCAGTGCATTACCGCCGGTGGTGGTTTCCGGCGAGCCGAACATCACCCCGATTTTCATGCGAATCTGGTTGATGAAAATCACCATGCAGTTGGCATTTTTCATGTTCCCAGTGACCTTACGCAGCGCCTGCGACATCAAACGCGCCTGAAGGCCAACGTGGGAGTCGCCCATTTCGCCCTCAATCTCAGCGCGCGGCGTCAAAGCAGCCACGGAGTCGATCACGATGACATCAACGCCACCGGAGCGCACAAGCATGTCAGTGATCTCCAGCGCTTGTTCGCCGGTATCGGGCTGCGAGACCAGAAGATCATCCAAGTTGACCCCGAGCTTCTCGGCATAGCTGGGATCCAAGGCGTGCTCAGCGTCGACGAAAGCACACACCTTGCCTTGTTTTTGCGCTTCGGCAATCACCGAAAGTGTTAGCGTCGTTTTGCCCGACGACTCGGGGCCGAAAATTTCCACCACGCGGCCAAACGGCAAGCCACCAATGCCCAGCGCAATATCGAGCCCGAGCGAGCCAGTGGAAACCGACGGCATTACCACCCGGGGCGTATCGCCTAGGCGCATCACAGTGCCTTTACCAAACTGACGGTCGATCTGGCTGAGTGCGGCGTTTAGCGCCTTCGTGCGGTTTTCGTCCTGAGCCATGCGAAGATCCTCATAAAGGCTGTATAGTTAGCCAGCAGTATGCCAAAGATTGGTCAATAAACAAATGCCCGGCGGCATTTTCTGCGCTTTTCTTTTGCTAGCGTTTGTCGAGTGCCACGATCAACCGTGCGATGCCTTGGCGCACCGCCTGTTCACGCACGGCATGGCGATCACCAGGGAAGTGCAAACACTCCGCCTGCTGGGCATTAACACCGCCCCACGCTAGCCAGACGGTGCCGACCGGCTTGTCGTCACTGCCTCCGTCGGGGCCGGCCACACCACTGACTGCGACGGCTAAATCCGCCCCGCTTTCGCGGCAAGCGCCTGCCACCATCGCTTTCACCACCGCTTCGCTGACCGCCCCCTGGCTTTCGAGCGTCTCCTCGGGCACGCCCAAAAGGCGCGTTTTTGCCGCATTAGAATAGGTGACGTAACCGGTCGAGAAATACGCTGAGCTCCCCGGTACAGCGGTAATGGCACTGGCAATCCCACCGCCGGTACACGACTCCGCGGCACTCACTTCTGCTTGATAGGTGGTGCACAATTTGCCGAGCCGTTGTGCCAGCAGGGTTAAATCCAAGTTTTTTAAACTCTCAATGCTTCGCGCCATGGTCACTCCTTCATGTCGATCATCACTTCAGCGTAGAATACCGGTTTTCACCCGACGATTTCACATACTCGACGAACACGCGCATTCTAGGACACTCATGGCCAGCAGCACACCGGCGCATACGCCGATGATCGCACAGTATTTAAAGATTAAGCGCGAGCACCCCGAAGTATTGCTGTTTTACCGCATGGGGGATTTTTATGAGCTATTTTTCGACGACGCCAAGCGGGCCGCCGCGCTTTTAGATATCACCCTTACCCAACGTGGCCAATCGGGCGGCAAGCCCATCCCCATGGCGGGGGTGCCTTACCACAGCGCCGAAGGTTATCTTGCAAGGCTGGTCAGTGCCGGTGAGTCCGTGGCCATCTGTGAGCAAATTGGCGACCCGGCCACCAGCAAAGGCCCGGTTGATCGCCAGGTAGTACGCATCGTCACGCCCGGCACGCTGCACGATGAGGCACTGCTCGACGCACGCCGCGATAACGTGCTCGCGTCGATCGCCCAGGGCGGCGAGCACTGGGGGCTTGCCTGGCTTGAACTCTCCAGTGGGCGCTTTAGTGTGCTGGAAGTCGAAAACGAAGAGGAGATGCTCGCCGAGCTGACCCGCCTTTCCCCGGCGGAACTGCTGGTGCCGGAGCACCTGACGCTACCCGAGTCGCTTTCCCGCGAGCGCAGCCTTCGGCGCCAGGGTGAGTGGCTTTATGACCTGGAAAGCGCCACGCGCAGCCTGTGCGATCAGTTTGAAGTGCAGGACCTGCGCGGCTTCGGCTGCGCCCATTTAGGTACCGCGCTGGTGGCGGCGGGCGTGTTGATTGATTACGCCCGCGACACCCAGCGCTCACGCCTGCCGCATGTCACCGCCATCGGGGTTGAGAATCGCGACGATACCGTGGTGATTGACGCGGCAAGCCGACGCAACTTAGAGATCGACACCAACTTAGGCGGCGGGCAAGACAATACCTTAGCCAGCGTGCTGGACACCTGCACCACCGCCATGGGCTCGCGGTTATTAAAGCGCTGGCTCAACCGGCCACTGCGCCAGCGCGAGGTGGTGCAAAAGCGCCAGGCAGGCGTGGCGCTTTTAACCCTCGACGCCGCTTACATGGGCTTGCGCGAGACCTTAAGCGCCGTTGGCGATGTCGAGCGGATTCTCGCTCGCGTGGCGCTTTATAGCGCCCGCCCACGGGATTTGGCGCGTCTGCGCGATGCGCTCGCCACCCTGCCCGAGCTCGAACACGCGCTGAGCAATATCGATACCGGCAGCGCATTGGATAATTTGCGCCCGCATATTCGTCCTTACCCCGAGATCGCCGACACCCTACAGCGGGCACTAATGGAAAACCCGCCGGTCGTGATTCGCGATGGTGGCGTGATTGCCCACGGCTTCGACGCCGAGCTCGACGAGCAGCGCGGCATGGCCGAAAACGCCGGGGACTATCTGGTTCAACTCGAGACGCGCGAGCGCGAGCGTACCGGGCTTGCCAACTTAAAAGTCGGCTACAACCGCGTTCACGGCTATTTTATCGAGCTGCCCCGCGCCCAGGCTCAGCAGGCCCCGGTCGACTATATTCGCCGCCAAACGTTGAAGAATGCCGAGCGCTTTATCATTCCCGAGCTTAAAGAGTTCGAAGACAAAGCGCTTTCAGCCAAATCCCGGGCGCTAACGCGGGAAAAGTGGCTCTACGACCGATTGCTGGAAGACCTTAACGCCACGCTGCATGAACTTCAGGGCACGTCCCGCGCACTGTCGGAGCTTGACGTGCTGTGCGCCTTTGCCGAGCGCGCCGAGGCGCTTAACTGGGTGCGCCCTACGCTGGGTGAAAACACCGGGTTTAAGATCGACGCGGGTCGCCACCCGGTGGTCGAACAGGTCAGCGAGACACCGTTTGTGCCCAACGATGTCATGCTCACCCCAGAGCAGCACATGCTGATCATTACCGGCCCCAACATGGGGGGGAAATCCACCTACATGCGTCAGACAGCGTTGATTGCGCTACTCGCCCACAGCGGTTGCTTTGTGCCCGCTGACGCCGCGGAAATCGGCCCGGTGGATCGCATTTTTACGCGCATTGGCTCCTCCGATGACCTCGCTGGTGGGCGCTCGACCTTTATGGTCGAGATGACCGAAACCGCCAACATCCTGCACAATGCCACCGAGCACAGCTTGGTGCTTATGGATGAAATCGGCCGCGGCACTAGCACCTTTGACGGTTTATCGCTCGCCTGGGCGAGCGCCGAGCATTTGGCTAACGCACAAGCGCTGACGTTATTTGCTACGCACTATTTCGAGATGACCGCCCTGCCCGAACATGCCGAGGGTGTAGCCAATATTCATCTCACCGCTACCGAACATGGTGAGCGTATTGTCTTTATGCACCGCATCGAAGCTGGCCCCGCGAGTCAAAGCTATGGTTTGCAAGTTGCTCAGCTAGCCGGTGTACCGTCGCAGGTGATACAACGCGCCCGGGAGAAGCTTGTCACTTTAGAGCAGCGCGATACCGAAGGCCCTGGCGCGGTTAAAAGTGTTGATACACCTCAGCAAAACGATTTATTTGCCCAAGCGCCCCATCCGGTCGTGGAGGCATTGGAGACACTTAATGTCGACGAGCTTTCGCCGCGGCAGGCATTGGAGCTTTTGTATCAGTGGCGCGCTCAAGTGTAAGGCAACACCCGATATGCGCTTCGACAGTTTCGCTTCGAAAGGCTCAGCGCGAACGGGTTACCCGGCATACTGAGCTTGCCGCTAGACGGCGCCGCCTCTAGAATGTCGCACACTATTTATCTTATAAAGAAAAGATAATCTATAACCATCCGTGATTAAAACCATTTACGTTTAAACCACGCCGGGCTCTCCCGGCGCCGCAAGAGGGATACCGAGATGACCTTTGTCGTGACCGAGAACTGCATCCAATGCAAATACACCGACTGCGTGGAAGTTTGCCCGGTCGACTGCTTCTACGAAGGCCCTAACTTCCTAGTGATCCACCCGGATGAGTGCATTGATTGCGCGTTATGTGAGCCAGAATGCCCCGCTGAGGCGATATTCTCCGAAGATGAGCTGCCCGATGGGCAAGAGCCCTTTATTGAAATCAATGCCGAACTAGCGGAAGTCTGGCCCAACATCGCCGAAAAGAAGGACCCGCTGCCGGATGCCGAAGAATGGGATGGCAAAAAAGGCAAGCTAGAGAAACTCGAGCGTTAAGGAGACCCACCTACCTCTCTGAGCCTGATCGCCCTTCGATAGGCTCAGGATGACTTTGTTATCGCGCACAAAAAAAGCGGCCCGTAGGCCGCCCGCTCCAAGCACTTCCTCTGACACTCCCTGCGTCAAATTTCCTAAGGTGCCGTCCCTGCCAGGGCCAACATCAATGTATCACCCGGCGCACCCAAACATCCCGTTGCATCCTGCCTGGAGGCGTCCTTGCCTCCTTTGTCCTGCGCGCATTGTGGCAGATCTAGGTAAAGCCTCAAGGTGGTCAAGAACGCCAAAAGCGGACCAATCGGTCCGCTTTTGGTGGATGGCGGCTAATAAAAACAGTAGGTTAAGTATAAATAAGCGTCGTACTGCGCTTTTTCATACAGCTTTTAGCGCCAATCTCGTCGGCTTTTGTAAGAGATCTCTTACAAAAAATGAAGCGATCTCTTACACGCGATTTTTTTCGTCAGCCTTATTGTCCCTTAATCGCCTTCAAGCCTGGGTAGGTAACATCGCCCAGTTCCGCTTCAATCGCCAACAAGCGGTTATATTTCGCCACGCGATCCGAGCGGCATAGCGAGCCAGTTTTGATTTGACCGGCACAGGTGCCCACCGCCAGATCGGCAATCGTGGTGTCTTCCGTTTCGCCCGAGCGGTGCGAGATCACCGCGGTAAAACCTGCATCTTGGGCCATTTTAATCGCATCCAGAGTCTCGGATAGCGAGCCAATCTGGTTAAACTTGATCAGAATCGAGTTGCCGATCTGCTCATCGATACCGCGCTTCAAAATTTTCGTATTGGTCACGAACAAATCGTCACCGACCAGCTGCACTTTGTCGCCTAGCTTATCGGTCAGCGATTTCCAGCCGTCCCAATCGGACTCATCCATGCCGTCTTCGATGGAGACGATCGGGTAGTCCGCACACAGGCTGGCGAGATAATCGGCGAAGCCTTCAGCGTCGTACTGCTTGCCTTCACCTGCGAGGTCGTACTGACCATTTTTATAGAACTCAGAAGACGCGCAATCCAGCGCCAAGGTGACATCGCCACCGAGCGTATAACCGGCATCGCCAACCGCCTGTTTGATCACCGCCAGCGCATCAGCGTTGGACGCCAAGTTAGGGGCAAAGCCGCCCTCATCACCCACCGAGGTCGAAAGACCTTTAGCGGCGAGGACTTTTTTCAACGCATGAAAAATCTCGGCGCCCATGCGCAGACCTTCCCGGAAGTTAGGCGCGCCAACCGGCTGCACCATAAATTCCTGGATATCGACGTTGTTATCCGCGTGCTCCCCCCCATTTAGGATATTCATCATCGGCACCGGCATGCTGTAGTGGCCCGGCTGGCCGTATAGCTCGGCAATATGGGCATAAAGCGGCACGCCTTTGGCATTAGCCGCCGCTTTAGCCGCTGCGAGCGACACGGCGAGAATCGCATTGGCACCCAAGGTGGCTTTGTTGTCGGTGCCGTCGAGCGTGAGCATGGCATCGTCCAAGCCACGCTGGTCGCGTGCATCCATGCCCAGCAGCGCATCGCGGATTTTGCCATTCACGGCGTCAACAGCTTTAAGTACGCCTTTACCTAAATAGCGGGCTTTATCGCCGTCGCGTAGCTCCAGCGCTTCCCGCGAACCGGTGGAGGCCCCGCTTGGCGCGCAGGCTTCGCCCATGGCGCCGCTTTCCAGACGCACATGCGCCTGCACAGTTGGGTTACCGCGGGAGTCGAGTACTTCTAACGCACGAATCTCAACAATTTTCGTCATAGCTGCGTCCTTTTTTATTGGCGATAAGGGATCGATTGAATAACCGTCGCTCGCTTAGCGAATGGCAAGCGGGGCAAAACCTTTAACCAGCGCATCCAGCTGCGCCACCTGGGTCAAAAATGGTTCCAACTGATCAAGCGGCAACGCACACGGGCCGTCGCACTTGGCGTTATCCGGATCGGGATGTGCTTCTAAAAACAGCCCTGCAAGCCCCACGGCAACGCCGGCACGGGCAAGCTCTGCGACCTGGGCCCGGCGGCCATCGGCGCTATCGGCACGCCCGCCGGGGCGCTGCAACGCGTGGGTGACATCGAAAAACACCGGGAAGCCGGTTTGTTTCATGTCACCAAAGCCGAGCATATCCACGATCAGATTATTGTAGCCAAAGCTAGCGCCGCGCTCGCACAGCATCAAGCGATCATTGCCCGCTTCTTGGAACTTATTGAGGATGTGGCGCATTTCGTGAGGCGCTAAAAATTGTGGCTTTTTGATATTAATCGCCGCGCCCGTTTTGGCCATCGCCACCACCAGGTCGGTTTGGCGCGCCAAAAACGCCGGCAGCTGGATAATATCCGCGACTTCCGCCGCTGCTTCCGCCTGCCATGGCTCGTGGACATCGGTGATGATCGGCACGCCAAAGCGCGATTTCACCTCGGCCAGCATCTCAAGACCCTTCTCAAGACCAGGGCCACGAAAGGAGTGAATCGAGCTGCGGTTGGCTTTATCAAAACTGGCCTTGAAGACGTACGGCATCGAAAGCTTTTGTGTGACGTCAACGTAGGCCTGGGCGACTTCCATCGCCAGCTCGCGAGATTCCAGCACGTTCATGCCGCCCAGTAACATTAGGGGCAAAGAATTGCCGGCCTTTAGGCCGGCAAATGCGATATGACGTTCGGAGATGGACTCACTGTTTACCGACATCAGATCTCACTCCTGATGGGAGGACTGGGCACGGGTACGCGCCGTTTTGTGCTCAAAGGCGGCATTCACAAAGCCGGAGAAGAGCGGATGGCCATCGCGCGGCGTCGAGGTGAACTCGGGATGGAACTGGCACGCCACGTACCAGGGGTGATCGGCAAGCTCGATCACTTCCACCAACGATTGGTCGACGCTTTTACCCGAGATGACCAAGCCGGCTTTTTCCAGGTCATCGACAAATTGGTTGTTGACCTCAAAGCGGTGACGGTGACGCTCGACAATCTCATCGGCGTTATACGCATCGCGCGCCTTAGTGCCTTCCCGCAAATGGCAGACTTGGCCACCCAGGCGCATGGTGCCGCCTAAATCAGAAGCCGCATCGCGCAGTTCTATCTTACCTTCGGGGTTGATCCACTCGGTGATCAAGCCCACCACCGGGTGCTGAGTGTCGTGAGTGAACTCGGTGGAGTTCGCATCCGCCCAGCCAGCGACATTACGCGCGTATTCGATGACCGCTACCTGCATCCCGAGGCAAATCCCCAAGTAGGGAATCTTATTCTCCCGGGCAAACCGCGCGGCCATGATTTTGCCTTCGACCCCACGCTCACCAAAGCCACCCGGCACCAGAATGGCGTCTTTCCCCGCCAAGCGCTCCGCGCCGTGATGCTCGATATCCTCGGAGTCGATATAGTCGATATTGACCTTGATACGGCCCTGAATACCGGCGTGAATCAGCGCCTCGTTGAGCGACTTATAGGCGTCGAGAAGTTCCATGTACTTGCCGACCATGGCGATGCTGACGGACTTCAGCGGGTTGAGCTTGGCATCGAGCACCTTGATCCACTCGGAGAGATCCGCCTCGTCCGCTTCTAAACGCAGCTTATCGCAGACGATTTCATCAAGGCCATGTTCATGGAGCATCAGCGGAATGCGGTAGATGGTATCCGCGTCCTGCAGCGGCACAACCGCGCGCTCTTCCACGTTGGTGAACAAGGCAATTTTGCGACGCTCGCTCTCTTCCAGCTCCACTTCGCTACGACAAATCAAAATGTCCGGCTGGATACCGATCGAGCGCAGCTCTTTGACGCTGTGCTGGGTCGGTTTGGTTTTGGTTTCGCCCGCAGTCTTGATGTAGGGCACCAGGGTGAGGTGCATGAAAATGGCGCGGTTGGCACCCTGTTCGCTACGAATCTGGCGGATCGACTCCAGAAACGGCAGCGATTCGATATCGCCCACCGTGCCGCCGATTTCTACCAGCGCGACGTCAAAGCCTTCACCGCCAGCGTAAACACGCTGTTTGATTTCATCGGTAATATGCGGAATCACCTGCACGGTGCCGCCCAGGTAGTCACCGCGGCGCTCTTTACGCAGCACGTGCTCGTAAACGCGGCCGGTAGTGAAGTTGTTGCCCTGGGTCATTTTGGTGCGAATAAAGCGTTCGTAGTGCCCAAGGTCCAGGTCGGTTTCGGCGCCATCTTCTGTGACGAATACCTCGCCGTGCTGGAAGGGACTCATGGTGCCCGGGTCGACGTTGATGTAAGGGTCGAGCTTGAGCATGGTGACCTTAAGGCCGCGGGCCTCTAGAATCGCCGCCAGCGAGGCCGACGCGATGCCCTTGCCAAGGGAGGACACAACGCCGCCGGTCACGAAGATATATCGTGTCATGGAAAACCTGTCGAAACGTGATCAAAAGGCACGGCAGAAAGCCACGCCAGGATGGGATGGCAGAATAGCAGAGTACGCCTAAAGGCTCAATTACAGCAGGAAAACCAGAAAGAAATGCACAGGTGTTGTAGAGCGCAATTTATTGCGTGGTCAGCAACCATCGAGATGCCGAAGGTGGTTACCGATAGATAGCTTGGTCGCCCGACAAGTTGGGCTCCTACAAGGCCTGCTGCAAGACGTAGGCGTAGGAGCCCAATTTATTGGGCGATTGGCGTTAAACGCCCAGGTAATCCAAAATCCCTTCGGCGGCTTGGCGGCCTTCGTAAATGGCGGTGACGACCAAATCCGAGCCGCGCACCATATCGCCACCGGCAAAGATTTTCGCGTTGCTGGTTTGGAAGGCGAGTTCACCATGCTCCGGCGCCTTGACCCGGTCGCGCTCGTCGACCTGGATATTGGCGGCTTCAAACCACGGCGCGGGGCTGGCTTGAAAACCAAACGCCACCACGACCGCATCGGCGGGAATCACTTCCTCGGAGCCCGGTACCACTTCCGGCCGCTGGCGGCCATTTTCGTCGGGCTCCCCTAAGCGCGTGCGCACCACCTTCACGCCTTCCACCTTCTCTTCACCAACCACAGCAACCGGCTGGCGGTTAAAGAGAAAATCGACCCCCTCTTCGCGGGCGTTGGCGACTTCCTTGCGCGAGCCTGGCATGTTGCCTTCATCACGACGATAGGCGCAGGTGACGTTTGCAGCGCCCTGGCGGATCGAAGTGCGGTTGCAGTCCATCGCGGTATCCCCACCACCGAGCACCACGACACGCTTGCCTTCCATCGAGATGTAATCGGCCGGGTTTTGCTCAAAGCCGAGGCAGCGGTTGACGTTGGCGATCAAGAAATCCAGTGCCTTATACACACCGGGCAGGTCCTCGCCGGGGAAGCCACCTTCCATGTATTTGTAGGTGCCCATGCCGAGGAACACGGCATCGTAATCCTGCAAGATCGTGTCGAACTCGATGTCGGTGCCGATCTCGGTATTCAGGCGGAATTCAACGCCCATTTCCTCAAATACCGCCCGACGCCGCTCCATGACGCTTTTTTCGAGTTTGAACTCGGGGATACCAAAGGTCAAAAGACCGCCGATTTCAGGATACTTATCAAACACCACCGCCTTCACGCCGCTGCGGGCGAGAATATCGGCGCAACCAAGCCCCGCAGGACCCGCGCCGACAATCGCCACTTTCTTATCGGTCCACTCAACTTTGGACATGTCCGGGCGCCAGCCCATGGCAAAGGCGGTATCGGTGATGTACTTCTCCACCGAGCCGATGGTCACTGCACCAAACCCGTCATTTAGGGTACAGTCGCCTTCGCACAGGCGATCCTGCGGACATACGCGCCCACATACCTCGGGCAGTGAGTTGGTCTTGTGCGACAGCTCAGCGGCTTCGATGATGTTACCTTCCACCACCAGCTGCAGCCAGTTAGGAATATAGTTGTGAACCGGGCACTTCCACTCGCAATAGGGGTTACCGCAGTGCAGGCAGCGGTGCGCCTGGCTCGCCGCCTCTGTCGGCTTATACGGCTCATAAATTTCGGCAAATTCTTTCGCACGCGAGCGGGCGTCTTTCTTTTTCGGGTCTTGGCGACCCACATCAATAAACTGAAAATCGTTATTTAAACGGTTAGCCATGATCTAACTCCTCTCGGCGACGGGCCTCAGCTAATAGACAGAAACGGCTTATTCCGGATGACGCCGGGATTGATCCAGCAGGCTGCCCAGACTCGCCGCTTTTGGCTTAACCAGCCAGAAGTGACGCACGTAGTCGCTAAAGTCTTCGAGCATATCGGCGCCGCGGCTTGATCCCGTCGCGGCCACGTACTCTTCGATCACTTCGCGTAGATGGCGGCGGTGCGCCTCCATCGTCTCGGTGTTAATCCGGTGAATTTCCACCAGCTCGTGGTTGTACTTATCCACGAAGGTGCGATCTTCATCCAGTACGTAAGCAAACCCGCCGGTCATGCCCGCACCAAAGTTGACACCGGTTTCGCCCAGCACACAGATCAAGCCGCCGGTCATGTATTCGCAGCAATGATCGCCCGCGCCTTCGATGACCGCGTGAGCACCAGAGTTACGCACCCCGAAACGCTCGCCGGCAATGCCCGCGGCAAACAGCTTGCCACCGGTCGCGCCATACAGGCAGGTGTTGCCGATAATCGCCGTTTTGTGGCTTTCAAACTGACTCTCGCGCGGCGGTACAATGACGATTTTCCCACCGTTCATGCCCTTGCCAACGTAGTCGTTAGCGTCGCCTTCCAAATACAGGTGCAGGCCCCGTGCGTTCCACACTCCAAAGCTTTGGCCGGCCACGCCGGTAAAACGCGCGATAATCGGCGTCTCTTCCAACCCCGCCTCGCCGTAGCGCTTGGCAATCGCCCCAGATGTCAGCGCCCCCACACTGCGGTCGCAATTGGTGATGTTGAAAGTAAATTCGCCGCCGGATTTTGATTCAACCGCGTCACGTACCGCTTCCAGCACTTCTTGGTTTTTAGCGCCCGGGTCGTGGGGAACGTTGCGGCTCACCTGACAGAATTGCGGCGCGTCAGCAGGGACGAAGTCATTGGCCAACAGCGGGGTCAAATCCAGCTTGCGCTGCGACGCCGTATTACCTTCGAGCACTTCTAGCAAGTCGGTGCGGCCGATCAGATCGGTCAGCTGGCGAACGCCCAGCATCGCCATCAGCTCGCGCACTTCTTCGGCGATAAAGCGGAAGTAGTGCTTGACCATATCCACCGTGCCGCGGAAGTGTTCGCCGCGCAGGAAGTCATCCTGAGTGGCGACACCGGTGGCGCAGTTGTTCAAATGGCAAATACGCAGATACTTACAGCCCAGCGCCACCATTGGCGCGGTACCAAAGCCAAAGCTCTCAGCGCCCAGAATTGCCGCTTTCACCACGTCGAGCCCGGTTTTCAGGCCGCCATCGGTCTGCAGGCGAATCTTGTCGCGCAGGCCGTTGATGCGCAGCGCCTGGTGCACCTCCGGTAGGCCGAGTTCCCAAGGCGAACCGGCGTGCTTGATGGACGTCAGCGGGCTTGCCGCCGTGCCGCCATCGTAGCCGGACACGGTAATCAAATCGGCGTAGGCCTTGGCCACGCCGGTGGCGATGGTGCCGATACCCGGCTCGGAAACCAGCTTCACCGACACCTGCGCATCCGGGTTGACCTGCTTAAGATCGAAAATCAGCTGCGCCAGATCCTCAATCGAGTAGATATCGTGGTGCGGCGGCGGTGAAATCAGCGTCACGCCGGGCACTGAATAGCGCAGCCGCGCGATGAGCTGATTGACCTTGCCACCCGGCAACTGGCCACCTTCACCGGGCTTCGCGCCCTGGGCGACCTTGATCTGCAGGACTTCGGCGTTGACCAAATAGTGCGGAGTGACGCCAAAACGGCCCGAGGCGATCTGCTTGATTTTAGAGCTACGAATCGTGCCGTAGCGCGCTGGGTCTTCACCGCCTTCACCCGAGTTGGAGCGACCGCCCGCCTCGTTCATCGCCTGGGCGAGCGCTTCGTGGGCTTCAGGCGATAGCGCGCCGAGTGACATGCCCGCGCTGTCAAAGCGCGGAATCAACGCTTCGATTGACTCCACCTCCTCAAGCGGTACCGGCGTTTCGGCAGGCTTGAGCTTTAAAAGGTCGCGGATAGTGGCCACCGGGCGTTCGTTCACCAGCTGCGCAAACTTCTTCCACTTGGCGTAGCTGCCCTCCTGCACGGCCTGCTGCAGGGTCATCACCACATCCGGATTATAGGCGTGGTACTCATGTCCGTGGACGTACTTGAACATCCCGCCTTGCGAAATGCCTTTGCGCGCAATCCAGGCGTCACGGCTAAGCGCTTCCTGTTGCAACTGCAGCTCGGCGAAGCCGGTGCCCTGAATGCGCGACGCCATGCCGGGGAAGCACATTTGCATAATGTCATCATCAAGGCCGACGGCTTCAAACAGCATCGAACCGCGATAAGACGCCAGCGTTGAGATGCCCATCTTCGACAGAATCTTAAACAGCCCTTTCTGCAGTCCTTTGCGGTAGTTCTCACGGGAGTCCGCCGGGTTGCCAGTCAGCTCGCCCACACGGTGCATATCGGCCATGACCTGATAGGCCAACCATGGATAAACCGCTGTAGCGCCCACGCCAAACAACACCGCCATTTGGTGGGCATCACGTGCGTAGCCGGTTTCCACCACGATATTGGCATTGGGGCGCAGGGCCAGACGGCCAAGGTGTGTATGCACCGCCCCTACCGCCAGCGTGGCTTGAATCGGAATTAGCCCTTTAGGCAGATCAGCATCCGAGAGCACCAAAATTACTTTGCCCGCTCTCACCTGCTTTTCGGCTGCCTGACAGAGCGAGTTCAGCGCTTGCTTAAGCGACTGCACTTGTGGGTCGTAGCCAAGAGAGAACGTATGGCTAGCGAAGGCTGGGTCGTCCTGGTTAATCAGCGCGGTGAACTTGCGCGGCGACAGCACCGGCGTGGTCAAAATCAAACGGTGGGCGTGTTCGGGCGTCGCTTTAAACACGTTAAGCTCAGCCCCGCCGCAGGTTTCCAGTGACATGACGATCGCTTCGCGCAACGGATCAATCGCCGGGTTGGTGACCTGAGCAAACTTCTGGCGGAAGTAGTCCGAAAGCAAACGCGGGCGGCTAGAAAGCACAGCCATTGGGGTGTCGTCGCCCATGGAGCCGACCGCTTCTTGCCCACTTTCCGACAGCGGGCGCAGCACCTGGTCGCGCTCCTCAAAGCTGACCTGGAACATCTTTTGCTGCGTGTTGAGCGCGTCGGTGTCCATGGTCTGAAAACGGGCAAGCTCGGTAAGCGCTGACTCTAAATAGTTAGCCTCTTGCTTCAACCAGCGCTTGTAAGGGTAGGCCGATTTCAGGCGGTTATCGATTTCTTCAGTATGCAGCACTTCGCCGGTGTGGGTATCCACGGCGAGCATCTGCCCTGGGCCGACGCGGCCTTTAGCCACCACATCCGCCGGCTTGTAATCGTAGGTACCGATCTCGGAGGCGAGCGTAATATAGCCGTTTTTGGTGATCACCCAACGCGCCGGACGCAGCCCGTTACGGTCTAGCATACACACCGCTTGGCGGCCGTCGGTCATCACCACCCCGGCCGGGCCATCCCAGGGCTCCATGTGCATGGAATTGTACTCATAGAACGCGCGCAGCTCGGCGTCCATGGTTTCGACGTTCTGCCAGGCAGGCGGCACCATCATACGCACGGCACGATGCAGTTCCATGCCGCCGGTGAGAAGCACTTCCAGCATGTTATCCATGCTTGAAGAATCGGAACCGGTGGTGTTGACGATCTCGTCAAGCTCAGCAATATCCGGCAAGCGGTCATTAACAAAGTTTTGTTTGCGCGAATTGGCCCAGCCGCGGTTGGCTTCAATGGTGTTGATTTCACCGTTATGAGCGAGCAAACGAAACGGCTGCGCCAGCGGCCAGCGTGGTGCGGTGTTAGTAGAAAAGCGCTGGTGGAAGACACAAATGGCCGTTTCCAGGCGCGGATCGTTCAAGTCACGGTAAAACGCCGGCAAATCTTCCGGCATCACCAGGCCTTTATAAGACACGACGTCAGAAGAGAGCGAGGCGATATAGAAATCTGCATCGTCGCGCAGCGCTTGCTCAGCCTTACGGCGCGCCATGAAGAGATCGACGTCGAAATGCTCACCGCTACCCGGTGTCACGAATACCTGATGAATACGCGGTAAACAGTCTAGCGCCATTGGGCCGCAGACAGAGGCATCCACCGGGACCTCGCGCCAGCCAACAACGCCAAGACCACGGTTCTCCAATTCACGCTCCAGCACGTCTTGGGCGTGCTCCGCGCGGGCATTATCGTCGGGCAAAAACACCACGCCAACGGCAAAGTGTTCGCCTAGTGCAACGTCTAAGGCGTCGGCTGCCACATCGCGCATGAATTGCACGGGCATTTTTAGCAGCAGGCCGCAGCCATCGCCGGTTTTGCCGTCGGCCGCGATACCGCCGCGGTGAGTCATGCAAGTCAACGACTCAATGGCCGTTTTCAGCAAGTCGTGGCTTGCTTGCCCTTCCATGTGGGCAATCAAACCAAAGCCGCAGTTGTCGCGAAACTCGCCGGGCTGATGAAGACCTCTGTTCATGGGCGTGCCCCTGATATGCGTGTTTTATTTACAGCGAGCCCATGGTATAAAGGCCGGTTTGCTCTATTTTCGCCGCCTTTTTATCTGGCTCTTGGTGGCCGTTTTAGCGCTCGCTGGGATGAGAAAATGGCCGCTCAGCATAGCCACCACCTGCCTACTAGCGCAATCGCCTAAGCACTCCCATCGGCCCAAAACCCTCGAAAAATCGGAGCCTTGCGCACATTTAAATACAAAAAACCGATAAACTTCAATAACTTGTAAAGCCACAAAACGCTCATTCAACGATTCATAAAACACCATAGACTTTAGTATAATTTCGCCTAAAATCCCATGCCGATAGCGCATAAGGCATGCCGATTATCTTATTTTGGGCAAGCTAGCGCGTGTGGTCAGCACAAAAAAAACCGCGCACCCTTCGAAAAGTTCAGGGTGCGCGGCATGTGTTCCGTTTGCATTGAGCCTATCGTAGAAATGCGCAGGCTCCGAAAATGCTGGCCTATGCTTGCTAAGCGCGCGGATAACGCTCCAGCAAAGACGCCAAACGCTCTGGCGGAGTCGTATCGCTCACACACGCATCACCTAACGCATTAAGCAGTACCAAACGCAGGCGACTATCGATGTTTTTCTTATCGCGGCGCATGTGCGTCAAAAAATGCTCGAGGGTCATCTCAGCGGGAGCGGCTAGTGGTAAACCGGCACTGTCGATCACTGCCAAGGTTCGGGCAAGCGCTGCCTCATCGATAAAGCCAAGCTCTCTTGAAAGCGTTGCGGCCATCGCCATCCCCGCCCCCACGGCCTCGCCGTGCAGCCAGTTACCGTAGCC
>JBNJFC010000005.1:0-47548 GCA_051746485.1 Pseudomonadota bacterium | reverse complement strand
TAATGGCAGAGCTTATGGACTGGGCGGCGCTGTCGGTTTCACTGCGCCTGGCGGCGCTGACCTGTTTGATTCTGCTGCCGTTGGGTATCTGGGTGGGTCGCACGCTCGCCTATGCGCGCTTTCGCGGCAAAGGGCTTTGCGAGGCGCTGGTGGCGCTGCCGCTGGTGTTGCCGCCGACGGTGCTGGGTTTTTATCTCCTGCTCGGCTTTAGCCGCGATGCCCCGGTAGGCGCCTTTTGGGCAGAGCTGACCGGTAGCGGGCTGAGCTTTACCTTTACCGGCATTTTGTTCGCCTCGCTGGTCGCTAATATCCCCTTCGCCGTACAGCCTATTCAGCGCGCATTTGAAAGCGTACCCCGTAACTTGCGCGAAGCGGCCTGGTGCAGCGGGCTGGGCCCGTGGCAAACGCTCTGGCGTATTGAGTTGCCGTTGGTATGGCCGGGGCTGCTCTCGGCATTTGCGTTAACGTTCGCCCATACACTGGGGGAATTTGGCGTGATTTTAATGGTCGGCGGCTCTATCGACGGCGAAACTCGAACCCTGGCGATTGCCATTTATGACCGTATGCAGGCGTTCGACGAGCAGGGCGCCGCGCTGATGTCGGCGGCGCTGCTGGCGGTGTCGTTTATCGCCCTGGGTATTGTGTATGGGCTGGCCGGGCGCCGCAGGGGCGCGCGTGGCTGATTTGCGCGTTGACGTCGCCCAAAGTGGGCCGATTCCGCTGGACGCGGATTTTGTCTGCCAGCGCGGGGAGCTGCTCGCGCTAGTGGGCCCTTCCGGCAGCGGCAAAACGACGCTTTTGCGCTCGATAGCGGGGCTCTATCAACCCGCGGAAGGTCGCATCGTCTGCGGCGAAACGAGCTGGTTTGATGCCAAGCGTAAGCACTCACTTTCGCCCCAAAAACGCCGTGTTGGCATTGTGTTTCAGGACTATGCGCTGTTCCCGCACCTCACGGCATTGGAGAATATCGCGCTCCCTTTGCGTCATCTCCCCAAACCGACCCGGCGTGACCGCGCCGAGCAGTGGCTGGCGCGTGTGCGCCTGGAAGGACTGGGGCGGCGCTACCCCGATGCGCTTTCCGGCGGGCAGCGTCAGCGGGTGGCGTTGGCGCGAGCTTTAGCCCGCGATCCCCAGGTATTGCTCTTGGATGAGCCTTTTTCGGCGGTGGATCAAGTCACCCGGCGGCGTTTGCAGCGCGAACTTGCGCTGCTGCGCCAGCAAATTTCCATTCCCATTGTACTGGTCACCCACGACCTGGAAGAAGCCACGGCGCTGGCCGATCAGATTTGCGTGTTGCATAACGGCCAAAGCCTACAGCAAGACAGGCCGGATCGGCTCTTTCGCCAACCGGCAACGCCGGAGGTGGCACGCCTTCTCGATCGTCATAATCTGTTTAACGCGACAGTCGTCGCGATTGACGGCCAGCGCTATTTGCAATGGGGGCGTTTTCAGCTGGAGGTGGCCGAAGGGCTCGACACTTTTGCTCTCGGCGAGGCCGTCACCTGGTACTTACCGCCATCGGATATTGTGCTACACCGGCGTGACCGCCCCTCCAACGGCGAGCGCGAAAATCCGGTACCCGCGTTGGTCAGCGAAGTGGTCGCGCTGGGCGGAATGACATCGGTCACGCTGCGTGTGGCCCACGGCGATATGCTACGTTTTGATATTGCCACCCATGCCGCCCGGCGCAATCATCTCGTCCCCGGTTCTATGGTGAATGTGTCGCTTCTGGCGGCCGGGATTCATATCATGCCAGGTACACGCGACCTCGCGCGTGACAATTAAAAAAGGGAAAAACCGATGAACATGTCTCGTCGCGCGTTACTCAAGGCGTCGCTTGCGCTTCCCCTGGTGACATTAGCGCCGCTAGGGTGGGTAGGTCAGGCGCTTAGTAGTGAAGGCGTTAACAGCGAAGGGGGCGCGCTGCCATTGGAACGGCGCTCGCTTGCTATTCACAGCGTGCAAGGCCCACATCGGCTGAGTGTGGAAGTGGCGCAAACACAGGCGCAGCGCCAAAAAGGCTTGATGGGGCGCGAGGGGCTGCCCGCCGATCACGGCATGCTGTTTACGTACGAGCGCGAGCAATCGGCTCACAATGGATTTTGGATGTATCGCACATTGATTTCGTTGGATATCGCCTTTATCGACAGCGACGGCACGATTGTCGCCATCATGACGATGCCACCGTGTGAATCCTCGTCGCCGAGCGATTGCCGCGCCTATGCGCCGGGTAGGCCCTACCATGCCGCGTTAGAAGTCAACGCTGGTTACTTTGAGCAGCGCAGCATCAACGTGGGCGACTGTGTGTCCATCCCGGGCGAAGCTGGTTCCTGCCAACCGGCGAATTAAACGGAGCGTGGCGGTCGGCTGAAATTAAGCACAATCAGGGCAATACCCGCGATCACCAAGCCGCCGCCCACTAGTTTATGCACGCCTAGGCTGTCGCCCATTAACAGCGCACCAAGGCCGACTGCCAATACCGGTACGAGTAGCGTCATGGGCACCACGCGATTCACAGGGTGGCGGCGCAACAGCGCGTACCAAATACCATACGCGATGATTGACGACATCACGGCGGTGTAAATCATCGCTCCCCAGCCCAACCAGCTCGCTTGCTGTATTGCCTGCCATTGGCCACTCTCAAACAGCCAAGAGCCTAGCGCTACCTGGGGCACCGCAAACATCGCGACCCAGCCTGCCAACGCCATCGGTGCAATCGGCGGGCCACGTTTAATCAATAGTTGCGACACCGCCCAGCCCATTGCACTACATAAAAGAATCGCTAGGGGGAGGGGCGTCGGTAAGGTGGGCCCACCTGCCAACACAATAATGCCTGCAAACGAGAGCAGCAGTCCGACAATACGTTTGAGGCCTAGCTTCTCTTTCAGAAAGATCACCGCCAACAGCGTGGCAAAGGGCGTGCCCATCTGCACCAAAAGTGCGCCGGTACCCGCTTCGGCCTGCTGTAAGCCAATAAACAACAAGGCGAAGTGCAGGCTGCCGAAGGTAAAGGATAGCAGCAGTAAAAACGGTAGTTGCGCCCGCGCCACCGGGTAGAAGGGTACTAGCAGTACTGCAACAAGCGTAAAGCGTAGCGTGGTCAGCAATAGCGGGGGGAATTCCGTCACGCCGAGCTTGATGACAATGATATTTAACGCCCAAATGGCGATAACCATGAGGCCGAGCAGCAGGTCGCGTAGTGGCACGTTGATGTCCGTTAGTAGTAGAGAAGGCGCGACTAGGGTAAATATTTTCGTATAAGCCCCTATGGCAGCCTCTGGGATTCCCTATTGATCTTCCATAACCGTTTGGATGGGTTCCTTTCAACAGAAGAATACCTACAATGGGGTGCTTATCGCCAATATGAGTCGAAACCGGTGGTAAGGGCTGAATCTATTATAAAGTCACCACAACAATAGATAAAAAAGGATCTATCATGACGCTGACACGCGCAATGGCTCGTTTAACTGCCGGCTTGGCCGGTGCGGCACTGCTTTCTGCTTCGCTTTCTGCACAAGCACGTGAACTCTCGGTTTCTACGGTTTTGTCTGATGCCTTCCCCTGGGGGCAGGCGGCGGAAAAGTGGGCGGAACTGGTGGAAGAACGCAGCGATGGTGAGTTGACCCTAAGGGTGTATCCCAACTCGCAGCTGGTATCCGGCGATCAGACACGCGAATTTTCCGCGATGCGTTCGGGTTTGATCGACGCCGCCGTGGGCTCAACGATTAACTGGTCACCCCAGGTGCCGGAGCTTAACCTCTTCTCGCTGCCGTTTTTCATTCCCGATGAAGCCGCTGTGGATGCCGTTACCGGCGGTGAAGCTGGTGAAATGGTGTTTGAGGCCATCGAGTCGCGCGGTGTTATGCCGCTGGCCTGGGGCGAAAACGGCTTTCGCCAGCTATCTAACTCCCAAGGCCCCATCAGTACGCCTGCCGACTTGGAAAATCTGAAAATCCGCGTGGTCGGCTCGCCGCTTTTCCAAGACACGTTCAGCGCGCTGGATGCCGACCCCACGCAAATGAGCTGGGCGGATGCCAAACCGGCGCTCACCACCGGCGCGGTGGACGGCCAGGAAAACCCCCTCTCGGTGTTTGACGTGGCGCGCATTGATCAAGTGGGCCAAGAGCATTTGACACTTTGGAACTACATGAACGACCCGCTGATTTTCGCCGTGAATCAGCAGGTGTGGCAGTCGCTTAGTGAAGACGAGCGCACGCTGCTGCGTGAAACCGCGGTAGAGGCAGGCGAATGGGAAATCGCCATGTCCCGGGAGCAGGAGAGTGAGCGCCTTGCCGCCATTCAAGAACGCGGCGTAACGGTAACCGAGCTGAATGATGCTGAGTACCAAGCGTTTGTCGATGCTACCCAGTCCGTCTACGAGAAGTGGGCGCCGCGGATTGGTGAAGACCTCGTTGAAGCGGCGCAGACAGCCATCGACGCGCGCTAAACCGGCATCAACGTGTTTGTGGTCACCGCCCTTGAGATGAGGGCGGTGACGTCTGTGGGCTGTTTTCTAAAAGGTACGTCTGATGCAAGGGAGACCTGATGCGCGCCCGGAACGCTGGCTGGGGGCGATGGCCTTAATCATCATCGCGTCGATCAGTTTGGCCAACGTGGTGACGCGCTACGTGACCGGTGGTTCGTTTTCTTTCACCGAAGAATTTTCGGTATTTCTTCTCGTGGTACTGACCTTCGCCGGTGCCTCCGTGGCATTGCGGCGAAACCGCCATATTCGCATTGGGCTGTTAGAGCGTGCGCTGCCACCCGGGCCGCGTAAGGCCCTGATGGTGTTTCAAGCGCTTTGCGGCGCTGCCGTGCTGGGACTAATAACCTGGTATGGCGCTAAGCTTGCCTGGCAGGAGTACCAGTGGCAGTCGTTGTCGCCCGGGCTTGGGTTACCGCAGTGGTGGTATATCGTCTGGCTGCCGCTGCTGTCCGGTGCCATGTTGTGGCGTTTGCTGCAGCAAACCCGTGACCGTTTGACCGGGAGGCTCACCGATGAGCCCTGATGTTTGGATGATTCTGGCCTTTGCGGGCTTTCTGGTCGCCGGGGTACCGGTGGCGTTCTCGCTGGCGCTTTCCGGCGCGGTGGGCATTTTGGCTGGGCTTTCGCCGGATATGCTGGCAACGCTCGGTACCAATACTTACAACAGCATTGCCAAGTACCCGCTGATTGCGATTCCGCTGTTTATTTTAACCGGACTGATTTTTGAGCGGGCCGGGGTGGCGCTGCGATTAGTACGCTTTGCTCAGGCGCTGATCGGCCCGCGTCACGGGGGGCTGGCGCTGGTGGCAGTGCTGGTGTGCATGATCATGGGCGGTATGAGCGGCTCGGGTCCGGCTGATGCGGCCGCGGTGGCGATGGTGATGCTGCCGAGCATGACCAAAGCGGGTTACCCTAAGCCGTTTTCAGCCACCTTGATTGCGGCGTCCGCTTCGACCGCCATTCTGATTCCGCCTTCGGTGGCGTTGATTCTTTACTCGATTGTGGTGCCGGGGGTGGATTTGCGTGCGCTGTTTGCCGCCGGTTTGTTTCCGGGGATTTTGGCGGGTTTGTCGCTTTTGCTCCCCGCGTTGTGGCTCTCCAGGCGTTACGGCTGGGAGGGGGGCGCCCAGGGAGAAGGTGTAGCCGAGCGGTTGAGCGTTCGGGATACGTTTAGGCAAGCGCTACCGGCGCTGTTTGCCCCGGTGCTGATTCTGGGTGGCCTGCGCTCGGGGCTCTTTACGCCGACGGAGGCGGCCGTGGTCGCGGTGGCTTATGGTGCGCTAGTTGGGCTTTATTTCACCCGCGAGTTGTCATGGCGTGACCTATGGGAGCTGTTTGGTGAAGCGGCGGTCATCTCCGGCGTGGTGATGTTGATTATCGCGCTGGCGGGTATTTTTGCCTGGGCGGGCACGATGTTAGGCACCTTCCGCCATTTGGCGGAGTGGGTGATTGGCTTAACCGATAACGGCGTGCTGCTGCTGATTTTAGTCATGTTGGCGGTGCTGGTGGCGGGCATGCTGTTGGATGCCATCTCGATTTATCTGATCATGATGCCGATCTTGATCCCGGTGATGCAGCACTTCGAGTGGAACCCGGTGTGGTTCGGCATTCTGCTCGCTATGAATATCGCCATTGGGCAGTTTACCCCGCCGGTGGCGGTTAACTTGATGGTGACCACCGAAGTGGCCAAAATCCGCCTGGAACATACGCTGGGCTGGGCGCTTGTGTTTGTGATGGCGATGGCGTGCGCCTTGGCACTGGTGGCGACTTTCCCTGCGATAGCGTTATGGCTGCCCACGATGCTGGGCTACAACGTCTGACACCTGACGTTATCTTGCATTTTGCGAATGAATAGGTAAATTGTGAATTAATATATTCTTTTAAGTTATTTGCGCGCTTTGGAGTTCTTTATGCTTTTTCCACCGCGTTACGCCCGTTGGGTGTTTGCCGTGTTGATGTCCATTTACATGGTCACACTGATGACGTTTGTGATCACCTGGGCAAATACTGGAATGTCTGCAGGCTTCGTCGGCCGCTGGGCGCGCGCTTTCTGTATTGCTTGGCCGATTGCGTTTTGTTTGATTTTGGTTGGGGCACCTCAACTGCAAAAGGTGACCGCAAAATTACTCAAAGAACCAAGCAATAGATGAATCGTTTGTTTCGATAGAGTTTCTTTTTGGCGACGATCGTTGCAAATCGGCACAAAAGCTTGCAACTCACGTTTCGTCTCTGTATCAATAGCCATCCCTTATTTTCCGTTTGAGCAGGCACCGCTCCTGTGGCGCCTGCGGTAGCGGGGTTATGTCGAGGAGATGGTTATGAATCAGCGTGTCAATATTGAGTTGGGCGACCCCAGTGCCGAGGCGTTTGAAGCACGTCAATTCAAGGTCTACACGCACCGCCAGTTGGATAAGATCGAGGCGCTTCAGTCTCTGCCTGAGGACCTGCAGTTTGATATGCGGGTGGTCAGCCAGGTGCTGCCGTTTCGCGTTAACGAATACGTGATCGACGAGCTCATCGACTGGAATAATATTCCCGCCGACCCGGTCTTTCAGCTCACCTTCCCCCAGCGCGGCATGCTGCTCCCCGAGCATTTTGAGGAGGTCGCTGAGCTGATGCGCCAAGGCGCTTCGACCGCTGAAATGAAGCCCGTTATTGAGCGTATTCGTAGCGAGCTTAACCCGCACCCGGCGGGGCAAATGGATCTCAACCTACCGCTGCTCGACGGTGAGCCATTACCGGGCATGCAGCACAAGTATCAAGAAACCGTGCTGTTTTTCCCCAGCCAAGGGCAGGTATGCCACAGTTACTGCACCTTCTGCTTTCGCTGGGCGCAATTCGTGGGGGATAAGGATTTGAAGTTCGCTTCCAACGAAGCCGACTCGCTGCACCGCTACCTTGCCGAACACCAAGAGGTCACGGATCTTTTGATGACCGGCGGCGACCCTATGGTGATGAAGGCCAAACACCTGCGCATGTACTTGGAAGGGCTGATGAAGCCCGAGCTTGATCACGTTCAGGATATTCGTATTGGCTCCAAGAGCTTGACCTTCTGGCCGTACCGTTTTGTTACCGACCCGGACGCCGAGGATATCCTCGAGCTTTTCCGCGAGCTGACCGCTGCCGGTAAGCACGTTGCCTTTATGGCGCATTTTAACCACTGGAAAGAGATGGACACGCCGATTTGCCGTGAGGCGATTCGCCGTATTCGTGCTACTGGCGCGGAAATCCGCACCCAGGCGCCGCTGTTAAAGCATATTAACGACGATGCGGCGCAATGGGCCAAGATGTGGACCCAGCAAGTGCGTCTCGGGATGATTCCGTACTACATGTTCGTTGAGCGTGACACCGGCGCGCGCCACTATTTCGAAGTGCCGCTAGTGCGTGCTTATGAGATCTACCGCGAGGCGATGAAGCACGTGCCGGGCTTGGCGCGTACCGCCCGTGGGCCGTCGATGTCCGCCGACCCGGGGAAGGTGGAAATTCAGGGCGTTGCTGAGATCCACGGCGAGAAAGTGTTCGTGCTGCGCTTGATTCAAGGCCGCGATGCCGATTGGATCCAGCGCCCGTTTTTCGCCAAATACAACGAAGACGCGACCTGGTTGCACCACCTGGAGCCGGCCTTTGGCGAGAGCGAGTTCTTCTATGAAGCCGAGTTCGCCGCCATGAAAGACGAAAAACAAGAGCTGATCATGAAGGCGTCGTGACGTATTTGCGTTTAGCAATAAACGCCTCCTAAACGTTAAGAGCCGCTAGACTGCTTACATGATGTAAAGCACTAGCGGCTCTTTCGTATGTTTCGCTAAAAGACGTTTTTTTCGCTAAAGTAATAACATCCGTCGGATACCGATGCGTGTAATAGATTGTCTTGAAAAGACTTTGGTGCCCTAGCAGGGGAAGCCGCAGATATTTCAGTGCTAACGGTTACCCGGCGTATAACACTCATAACATCAAGATAAAGAGGTGTATTCATGAAACGTCATGTATTTTCTACCGCAGCTTTTTCTGGCGCATTGCTGGGAGCTGCGATGTTCGCATCACCGGCTATGGCTCAAGATGAAGAGCAGTTCATCACCATCGGCACTGGTGGTCAGACTGGCGTCTACTATGTGGTCGGCCAATCCGTCTGTCGCCTAGTCAACCGTTTGGAAGACGCGAATATTAAGTGCAACGCGCCCTCCACTGGCGGCTCGGTAGCCAACATCAATGGCATCAAGTCCGGCCAGCTGGACATGGGTGTGGTGCAGTCTGACGTTCAGTATCAGGCTTACCACGGCACCGGCAACTTCGATGGCGATGCCTTCGAAGAATTGCGCGCCGTTTTCCGTGTTCATGGCGAGCCACTGACGCTGCTGGCCCGCGCCGATTCAGGCATTGAAACGCTCGACGACCTGGAAGACAAGCGCGTTAACATCGGTAACCCAGGTTCCGGCCAGCGCAACACCATGGAAGTGGTGATGGAAGCGAAAGGCTGGACCGAAGACACCTTCGCCTTGGCGTCTCAGCTGGATGCCGCCGAGCAGGCCGCTGCCTTGGCTGACAACAACGTCGATGCGATGGTCTATGTCGTGGGTCACCCTAACGGTTCCATTCAGGAAGCCACTACCACCGTCGATTCACGCCTGATCCCGATGAACGACGAAGATATTGACGGCATCGTCGAAGAGTATCCCTACTACTCGAAGTCTGTCATTGCCGGTGGCCTCTACAAGGGCAACCCGGATGATGTCGAGACCTTCGGTGTTGCGGCCACCTTCGTGACCGATGCCGATACCAGCGATGAAATGGTCTACCAGACCGTCAAGGCGATTTTCGACAACTTTGATCGCTTCAAGCGCCTGCATCCGGCCTTCGAGAATCTCGACCCGGAAGAAATGGTTAGCGAGGGGCTTTCCGCACCGCTGCACGAAGGCGCCGCGCGCTATTATCGTGAGCAGGGCTGGATTGAGTAATACGGCTCGTCTGAGGTGAGCACACCTCGGTGAAGAATGCGCGGTCACCCGAGGGGGCCGCGTATTTTATTTGGGATGTCGAATGGCATCACCCAAGAGAATTCCAGGTCAAACATTAAAGAGCAGGGCACGCTTATGACTGAGGATAATAAGAAGGCCTCGGGATCGGAGGTTGATCTAGAGGATATGGTCGCTTCGACCGATTCAGGGTCGCGCAAACCCGCTGGCATGCCCGGGAAACTACTGGTAAGCATCGCGGCAGCGTGGTCGCTCTTCCAGCTTTGGATCGCTTCTCCGGTGCCTTTTATGTTGGGTTTCGGGGTGTTCAGCGCCACTGAATCCCGTTCTATTCACCTGGCCTTTGCGCTGTTTTTGGCCTATATGGCCTATCCGGCCCTTAAGCGCTCGCCGCGGGATCGCATCCCTATCCAGGATTGGGTCCTGGCGGCGGTAGCGGCTTTCTGTGGCGCCTACATGTTTATGTTCTATGAGCAGCTATCACAGCGCCCCGGCGCGCCGATACTGCAGGACGTGATTATCGGTGTGGTGGGAATTCTGTTGCTGCTTGAGGCAACACGCCGAGCGCTCGGCCCGCCGTTGATGATCGTGGCGTCTGTCTTTCTTCTCTATAGTCTAGCGGGCCCGTGGATGCCCGGTATTCTCTCGCATGGCGGGGTCAGCCTGTATGGTCTGGTCAACCACCAATGGCTGACCACTCAGGGCGTATTCGGTATCGCGCTGGGGGTATCGACCAGTTTTGTCTTTCTCTTTGTGCTTTTCGGCGCACTGCTCGACAAGGCCGGGGCTGGCAACTACTTCATTAAGGTCGCCTTCTCGCTGCTGGGCCACTACAAGGGCGGGCCGGCTAAGGCCGCCGTGGTAGCGTCGGGCATGACTGGCTTGATCTCCGGTTCCTCCATTGCCAACGTGGTGACAACCGGCACCTTCACCGTGCCAATGATGAAACGGGTCGGCTTCTCCGCCGAGAAGGCCGGGGCCGTCGAGGTGGCGTCCTCGGTTAATGGCCAGATCATGCCGCCTGTCATGGGGGCTGCAGCCTTCTTGATGGTTGAGTACGTGGGTATCTCTTATGTGGAAGTGATCAAGCACGCCTTTCTGCCAGCGCTGATCTCCTATATTGCGTTGATCTATATCGTCCACCTTGAAGCTCTCAAGGCGAACCTGCAGGGGCTGGAAAGCAGTAATCCGCCCAAACCCCTAGTACGCAAGGTGATAGGCTTCCTCGGTGGTCTGTTGCTAATGATGGTGACTGCCCTGGCGGTCTATTATGGCCTGGGCTGGCTCAAGCCGGTGCTGGGTGAAGCGACTCCTTGGGTGGTGGCCGTGGGGCTCACGGTGGTCTATATTGCGCTGCTCAAACTGGCAGCGGGTTACCCCGAGCTTGAACTCGACGATCCGGATGCCCCCATCTACAAGTTGCCTCAGACTCGCCCAACAGTGCTGGTCGGGCTACAGTATATTTTGCCGGTAATCGTGCTGGTCTGGTGCCTGATGGTGGAGCGCTTATCTCCCGGACTCTCCGCTTTCTGGGCCACGGTCTTCATGGTTTTCATCATCCTCACCCAGCGCCCCATCACCTCTTTCTTTCGTCACCGCAGCGATCTGCGTGCGGATCTGCGCGAAGGCGCCATGGATCTGTGGAGCGGGCTGGTCACCGGTGCCCGCAACATGATCGGCATCGGTATCGCTACGGCCACCGCCGGCATTATCGTCGGGGCCGTATCGCAGACCGGCGTGGGGCTGGTATTGGCCGAGGTGGTGGAAACCCTCGCTATGGGCAACCTGATATTGATCCTGTTGCTCACCGCAGTGCTCAGCCTGATCCTTGGGATGGGGCTACCTACCACGGCCAACTACATCGTGGTATCGGCGCTGCTGGCCCCGGTGATTGTCAATTTGGGGGCTGAGAACGGCTTGCTGGTGCCGCTGATTGCAGTGCATCTGTTCGTGTTCTACTTCGGGATCATGGCTGACGTCACGCCGCCGGTGGGGCTTGCTTCATTCGCCGCGGCGGCAGTCTCGGGTGGCGATCCCATCCGCACCGGTTTCCAGGCCTTTTACTACAGTCTGCGCACTGCCGCCTTGCCATTCCTGTTCATCTTCAACACCGACCTGCTGCTAATCGATGTGACCTTCCTGCAGGGCATATTGATCTTCGTGGTATCGACTATCGCCATGCTAATCTTCGCCGCGGCGACCCAGGGCTTCATGATCACTCGTAATCGCTGGTACGAATCCATCGTGTTGCTGCTGATCGCGTTCACGCTGTTCCGCCCCGGCTTCTGGATGGACATGATCCACGATCCCTATCGGGAGGTGCCCCCGGCGCAGTTCACCGAGGCGCTGGGTAATGTCGGAGAGGACGCCACCTTGCGTCTGCAGGTCAGCGGCCTGGATGCGTATGGCGATCCGATGACCACTTACATGCAACTGCCGGTGCCGGAGGGCGAAACCGGCGAGGAGCGTCTGGAAAACTTGGGGATTGAGTTGATCATCGAGAATGAGCGCGCTGTGGTCGACATGGTGGCTTATGGTAGTCAGGCAGCGAACATGGGCTTTGACTTCGATCAGGAGATTATCTCGGTGCAAGCCCCGGTGGATCGCTGGACCAAGGAGCTAATGTGGATTCCGGCCTTCTTGGTGTTCGGTCTGATTGTAATGATGCAACGCCGGCGGCGTAGTCGCAGTGCTGCCGTGGCGTCGGCCTAAAGGAGAGCGCGTCATGTACCAAAAGATCATGTTGCCGGTGGACCTCAATGAGGAGGCCTCTTGGAAAAAAGCCTTGCCCACTGCCATCACGCTGTGCCAAACGTTTGGCGCCTCGTTACACGTAGTGACGGTATTGCCGGACTTTAAAATGCCGATGGTGGGTGCTTACTTTCCCAAAAACTTCTCAAAGAAGGCCCACGAGGCAGTAAAAGAGGCGCAGCATGCGTTTATCCAAGAGAACGTGCCGGAGGATATCCAGACGCAAAGCGTGATTGTGGATGGGTCACCGTGGGAGGCAATTATCAAAGCCGGCAAGCAGCTTGATATCGACCTCATCGTGATGGCTTCGCATAATAAGCGTAAGTTTGTCGATTACGTGCTCGGCCCCAATGCTGAGCACGTGGTGCATCACGCCAAAATGTCGGTGATGATCGTGCGTTGAATAAAGTGGCAAGAAAAGATTTTTAATCAACGTGTTAAGCCCTGGGTTCTGCCCGGGGCTTTTTATTACGTATTGCTAACCCATCAATTTTTTTGTCGTAAAAGGCGTAGCTCGTGGATTTTTTGTACATCAGACGCTTTTCAGTCGCTCTAGCTGACATAAGTCAACTACAGTGAAAACAAGCCAACATTAAGGCAGCATTACGACGCTGACATAAGGAGTCATGCGATGACGGCAACAACAAAAACACACGAGCATGCAAACGGTGATTCGCCGACGGTAAAGATCAACATCAACCAAGTGGGTATTGATCGGCCCAAAGCATGGCTAGTCGCCGGCATCGAAGACTTTCGGCGGGCGCCGGTCGTTAGTCTTGCCTATGGCATGTTTTGGGTTGGGTTAAGTATTGCGGTGACCGCCGGTGCGCTGACGCTAGGTTATTGGCACTGGTTATTGCCGCTGATTGCTGGCTTTATGTTCATTGGCCCGCTTGTTGCAGTGGGTTCGTACGGTGTAAGCCAAGCGATTGAGCGAGGGCGCCCACCTAACTTGGGCGATGCATTCGGTAGCTGGAAGGCGCATGCAGGGCAACTCGCCATGATGGGCGTGATGATGATGATCTTCTTTCTCGCCTGGATTCGGCTTGCGACACTGCTGTTTGCGCTATTTTTTGGCATGGAGGCGCCAAGCGCTGACATGCTTTATGCATCACTCCTCACCACCCCCCAAGGGCTCGGCATGCTTGCCGTGGGCACGGCGGCTGGCGCGGTATTGGCCTTTGGCGCTTTTTCGATTAGCGTCGTAGCGATTCCTACGTTGATGGATCAGGATTTAACCTTCATGGAAGGCATTGAAGCGAGTATTCGCAGTGTGGCGCGTAACTTCCGCCCGATGCTGCTGTGGGCGGCGATTCTCACCGGGTGTGTGATTATTGGCGTGTTGACCTTCTACATTGGCCTTGCACTGATCTTGCCGATGTTAGGCTATGCCAGCTGGCATGCTTATGAAGACTTGGTGCGCTGCGAACCGGTCGAAAAGCGCGAGCATTAATTTCACTCTCGTCTTCACCCTGCTTACCCCTATCCTCTAACTGACCTGAATGACGAGATGGCGTATTCTTAACGCCATCTCGTTTTTTATCGTCAGCTTGTTGGGCTGTAAGTGAGGCATTTGTGGCGAAAGCGTTACTTTTTGGGCTTGTTACATTGTTGTTCAGCACGGCGACATGGGGGCTGGAGCACGAGCAAGACGATGCGCTAGCATTGCCGCAAGGTCCGGTGATTTTGACGATCACTGGGGCGATTGATCGAACCAATGTGGGTGAAGAGGCGCACTTTGATCGCGCCATGCTCAACGCGTTACCGCAGCACGAAGTGCGCACGGACACGCCATGGACCGACCAGGCCCACGATTATCGCGGCCCGCTCATGCGCGAGCTGTTAGCGTATGTTGGCGCGCAAGGCGAACATATCTTCGTGTCCGCACTGAATGGCTACGATGTGAAAATTCCCACGGATGATTTCGTCGCTTATGACGTGCTACTGGCGATAGAGAGCGAAGGTGAGCCGATGCCCATTCGCGAATATGGCCCGCTCTGGGTGCTTTACCCTTTTGATTATCATGAGGTGCTGCTAAGCGAAAAAATGCGTTTTCGTGCAGTATGGCAAGTCATGCGGATCGATGTTCTCTAAGGTGTTATTCCCGCGCTCGGCGAAACTATTACGTTACCCACGACGGGTGACCGTGGTGACGATTGTCGCGGTGGTACTGCTGGCCTCTGCGCTGGTGGTGGCTACGCTAGCGGCTTGGCGGCAAGATCACCTGACCCAGAGTTTGCGCGAAGATATTTCCTGGGTAATCTATAAGCTCGACCGCGATACCGTGCAGCTGTTGAATCAGGTGTTGATGGCGACACCCACGCCGCTGGAAGCGGCAACGCAAGATCACCTCAATCTGCATTTCGAGTTGCTTTACAGTCGCTTAAAGGTGCTTAACGAAGGTGAAATCAGCACCTTGCTCAATCAAATGCCATCCGCCCGCGCGTTGTTAGACCGTATTGAAGCTCAGCTTGGCGTGCTCGACCCGATGTTTGAGCCGCGTGAGAATATGGCCCAGCTCCCGGTTCTCGCCATTGAAGAGGAGTTGCAGGCGCTTGCGCAGCTCACCGAGCGTTTGATTATCACCACTAACAAGTATTTAGCCGAATCGGCGACCGAAGAGCGTGCCCACCTCAGTCAGCTTTATCCTCTTTTGCTCGCGCTTATCGTCGGGATGAGTTTGGCTGCATTGCTAATCATCCTCTTTTTGGTGCGTGAGATGCGCGAGAGTACGGCGGCTCGACGCGATCAAGAGCAACTGAGTCGACAACTTGAAATTACCGCAAAGCAAGCGCAGTCGGCCAACGAGGCCAAATCCGATTTTTTGGCCATGGTCAGCCACGAGATTCGCACCCCGCTCAATGGGGTGCTCGGCCTGAGTGAGATGCTGTGCCGACCACTGCCTCGCCCGCAGTTAGAAGACTACGCGCGTACCATTCACGATAGCGCTACTCAGCTTTTGGAGATGATCAACGAAATTCTCGACTTCTCCAAAATTGAAGCCGGTCACTTAACGCTTAATCCCGCGCCGACCGAGCTTGCCACACTGCTTGATCGGGTGGTGGCGCTTTTCGAGCCGAGGGCGGCAGCCAAGGGTGTCGCGCTAAAAACTCACATTGCCGCGGACGTACCGCCCTGGATCCACATTGATGCCACTCGGTTGCGGCAAATTTTACTCAATTTGATGGCCAATGCGGTGAAGTTTACCGGTCAAGGCAGTGTGGCGGTCACGATTGACACCTCCTATCAGCGCTTGCTTATCAGTGTTGTTGATAGCGGCTGTGGTATTAGCCTCGCGCAGCAGCAGCACCTGTTTGAGCCGTTCCAGCAAGCCGACGCCAGTGTGGCGCGACGCTACGGCGGCACTGGGCTTGGGTTGGCGATTTGTAAGCGGCTTTGTCATGCCATGCAGGGGGAACTTGGCGTTGAGAGCGAACTCGACAAAGGCAGTACCTTTTGGTGTGAGTTGCCACTAAAGCCCGCCACGCCGGTCGATGCGACAATGCCGACCGCGCCCAAAAATGACTTGAGCGGCTTGCCGTTGTTGCTGGTGGAGGACAACGCGGTCAACCGTAAGGTCGCCGTGGGTATGCTGCAGCACTTAGGCGCAAACGTTCACTGTGCCGAAAACGCCGCGGAGGCGAGAGAAAAGGTTGAGCATGGCCGCGTTGCGGCAATTTTGATGGACATTCAACTACCCGACCAAGACGGTTTGGCGCTAACCCAGGCGTTTCGTAAGCGCGGCGGCTGGCTAGCCGAAGTACCAATTGTGGCGATGACTGCGGGCGGCATGGACGGTGATTGCAAGCGCTGCCTAGCGGCGGGCATGGATGACTACCTCACTAAGCCGCTATCGCTTGATGCGCTAAGCCAAATGCTCCAGCGCCAGCTAGGGGCTAGCGAAGTCGCAAGCTACCCGCCGACGAGTGAAAAAAAAGCACCAGCGGCCACTGCCCCGCTGGTCGATAACCGTGTCCTGCAACAACTAGAGGTCACGCTAGGCCATGATAGCGTTGAACAACTGATCGCCCTGTTTCGCCAGCAGGCTGAGACATATCTGCAAAAACTCAGCATTTCGCTTGAGGATCCCGCGCGGGTGGCGCATTTAGCCCACCAGCTTCGCGGGGAAGCGGCGAGCATCGGGGCGCAAGCCCTAGCCGATGCCGCCCTGAACGTGGAGCGCCAAGCCGTTGCGGACGCAACGCTTACTCCCGCTTGGCAAGCGCTCACCCAGGTGGCAATCCAAACCCACGATGCACTCAATACCCTAATGCCAACGTACGATGGGTGATGTCGCCCACCGGGTTTTCTACCGGGTTTCCAACCAGCGCCTCGCCAGCCTTGTAGCGTGGTCGAGCGTTTTGACAGCGGCCAACTGCCCGGCTTGGCGCTTTACGCCTGCCCGCTTGAGCTTAAGCAGCAAGTGTGTGGGCAGACCGACAAAAATCAGCCTGATGTGCCGCTCGGCAAGCTCACGCTGCAGCGATTCAAGTGCCACGATGGCGGTCGCATCGAGACTAGGTACCGCGCGCATATCCAGCATGACGACGTTTATGTTGCGATCAACCACGCGTAGTGTCGCGATGGCTTTTTCTGCGGCGCCGAAAAATAGCGGCCCGCTAATCTGATAAAGCGCTACCCCGTCAGGCAGGGGCATCTGCGCTTCATCAAAAGCGTCCAAACGCTCCGCGGAGGTGAGCTTCGCCATGCGGCGGATAAAGAGCGCCGCGGCGAGCCCAATGCCCACCGCCACTGCGAGCACCATGTCGAAGATGACCGTCAAGGCAAAGCAGATGACGAGCACCGCCACGTCGCTACCTGGAGCGCTTTTCAGCGTATGGACAAAGTGGCGGGCTTCGCTCATGTTCCATGCCACGATAAAAAGTAGCGCCGCAAGGGCGGCCATAGGAACTTGCCCTAACACGCCCGCCAGTGCGACCACCGCGAGCAAGACGACCAGCGAATGCACCACGGCGGCAAGCGGTGAAAACGCCCCGCTTTTGATGTTGGTCGCCGTGCGCGCCAGCGCGGCGGTGGCGGTAATGCCGCCAAAAAACGGCACGACGATGTTGCCGAGCCCTTGGCCAATAAGCTCGGCGTTGGGGTCGTGGCGCGTGCGGGTGAGGCCATCGGCGACAACCGCGCACAAAAGCGACTCAATAGCCGCGAGCAGCGCGATGGCCAATGCCGGACCGAGTAATGCTTGAATGAGAGCAAAATTGATCTCGAGCGGCTGGCCATCTGCGCCGGGTAGCTGCCACGGCGCGCTAAAACTGGGCGCAAAGGGCGGTATACCACTGCCGCTTTGGCCATCGATCTGCCATTGAAAGCGCGACGCGATGGTATCGACCTCAACGCCGAGTGCGGCGAGTAGCATGGCCAATAGCGTGCCGACCATCAGTCCGGCGAGCGGAGCGGGAATGGGGGTGTTTAAGCGCGGCCAAAGTAGCAGCGTGGCGAGGGTGACGCCGCCAATAGCTAGCGCGACCGGTGAGAGGGAGGGTAATGCCTGAAGAATCAGCAGCAGGTTGTGCGGTGTGCTATCGCTTAGCGCGACACTTGAAAGGCCAAGAAAATCGGGAATCTGCAGCAGCGCAATGACCACGCCAATCCCGGCGGTGAAGCCCAGAATCACGGGGTAGGGCACGTATTGAATCAAACTGCCGAGCCTAGAAAGCCCTAGCGCGACGAGAATGATGCCCGCCATCAGTGTGGCAATTAACAAGCCACCGAGACCATGCTCGGCCACAATGGGGAACAGAATCACCACGAACGCGGCGGTCGGCCCGGAGATATTAAAGCGCGAGCCGCCGGTGAGCGCGATGATGGCGCCCGCCACAATGGCCGTATAAAGGCCGTGCTGGGGCGGTACGCCGGTGGCGATGGCGAGCGCCATGGAAAGCGGCACCGCGACAACGCCAATCGTAAGCCCTGCCATGATGTCGCGTTTACACCTGGTCCAGGTGTAGCCCTCGCGCCAAGCGTCCATCAATGCTCGGCCGGGAAGAGGAAACGTATAATCCAACGACGAGCGGCGTTGACGCGACATGGTTACTCCGGAGAAGGCGGAAAAAGCAGGAAAATCGACGTCTATACGCTACGCCGCATGGCGGCGCGTCGCAAGACGCCGATAGTCGTCGCTAATTACCCCTGCTGAGCGTCCTCGGGTGGCTCGCCGATAGTGCCCGGCATCGCATGCTGATGTCCGGCTAAGGTTAAGAAGTGCAGGTGGCGCTCGTATTCACATACCAAGTCGCCAATGACCTGACCGCGGGTGTAACCGTTGAGGTCTTTGTCTTGCCCGCCTTCGGCTAGGAAGACATCCAACCGCACGTAGAAGTCGTCATCCGCCGGGATGAAGCTCGGCGTACGCATGCGGTGCGGACATACCTGGTAGACAAAGCTGGTGGTGTCGCCAAAATCGACTTGTAGCATCAGATTGGGCAGTGATTCGCCTTCTATATGCTCCTCGGTCACGTTGGCGGTTTGTCCACGGCTCTCAAGCTCTTGAGCGAACTGCGTCATCGCCGGGCGGATAGAGTGCTCAATCGTCGCAGCGGCACCGGCGCGATTCGAGGTATCCAGTGCGCGGTCCAAGCGCTCTTTCCAGTCGCCACCGGGGGCGCCGCCCGCAATCATACGACGTGCGTCGGCCTTGCTGCCTTCAAGTTTCAGCGCTTTATACATGCCCACCATGATGGCAAAGATCACCACGGAGAACGGCAGCGCGGTGATCACTACGGCACTTTGCAGTGCAGCGAGACCGCCGGCCATCAGCAGTGCAATAGTGATCAAACCGATCACCGCCGACCAGAAAATACGCAGCTTTACTGGCGCATCGTGGTTCACGTCGCTAAGAATGGACGTAAAGTTGGCCAGGACTAGCGCGCCGGAGTCTGCCGAGGTGATAAAGAACACAATGCCCAGAATCGTCACCACGGCGGCGGTAATGGAAACAAACGGGTAGTACTCCAGCAGCGTGTAAAGCGTGGTTTGCGGCGTGTTCAGCGCCTGCTCGCCCAGCTCGGCAACGCCTTGGTTGGCGACCAGCTCGATGCCGCTGTTACCGAATATCGACATCCATACCATCATAAACGCTAGCGGAATGAACAAGGCACCGGTAACAAACTGGCGAATGGTGCGGCCGCGAGATATACGTGCCAGGAACAGGCCCACAAACGGCGTCCAGGCGATCCACCAGCCCCAGAAGAAGATGGTCCACCACATTTTCCACTCTTGGGCGCCTTCACCGTCAAAAGCGTAGGTGTTGAAGCTGGCAGCCACGAACCCGGACAGGTAGTCACCGGCGTTATTGACCAATTTATCCAGCAACATCAAAGTGTCGCCTGAGAAGAGCACGAACAGCATCAAGCAAAGCGCCAGCAGCATGTTGAACTCCGACAGGCGGCGAATGCCTTTTTCAACACCGGTCACCACGGAAATCGTCGCCAATACCACCACCAGCACAATCAATATGACTTGGACGGTGAGGTTTTCCGGCACGTCGAACATATAGTTCAGGCCGTAATTGAGCTGCATCACGCCAATGCCGAGGCTGGTGGCGATGCCAAAGACCGTCGATATCACGGCGGTGATGTCCACGGCGTTGCCGATAGGCCCGTGGATACGTTTGCCCAACAGCGGATAAAGCGCGCTGCGAATCGCTAGCGGCAGGCGGTGGCGGTAGCTGAAGTAGGCCAGCGCCATACCCATCAACACGTAGAGCCCCCAGCCGGAAAGTCCCCAGTGCAGATAGGTTTGAACGACGGCATTACGCATCGCCGCCTGGCTTTCAGGCGTTAGATCAGGCGGTGCCAAATAGTGGGCCACTGGCTCGGCAACGCTGAAAAACAGCAGGTCGATACCGATGCCGGCAGCAAACAGCATCGCCGACCAGGAAAGCAGTGAAAATTCCGGCCGCGAGTGATCCGGCCCCAGGCGGATGCTGCCGAAACGCGACATGCCGATCAACACCACAAATACCAAGTAAGCCACAATCGCCAGCATGTAATACCAGCCGAAGGTTTTACTCACCCAGGCGAGGCCGGCGTCAAAAAAGGCACCCGCTTGCTCGGTAAAAATCATCGTAAGTACGAGAAAAACCAGAATCCCCGCGACACTGCCGTGAAAAACCACGGGGTTTAATCGATCGCGTGCAGGGGAGATTATCGTGTCGTTCGCCATAAAGGCGGCCTCCTTTAGCCGTATGGGTGTATTTATCTATTTTTGAATGAACGTTCAAATAAAATACGTGGTTTACGCTTAGGCTTCAAGGCAAGGGCAAAACAAACGCCGAATAGAAAACGAAATGATGGCGGGGATAAACGCAAAAACGCCCGGAAATCCGGGCGTTGGGTGAAACCAATAACGTGTGAAGAAAGTGGTATTATTCGGCGGGTTCAGGCGCCATGCTGCGATCACCATGCTTATTGCGATATTCCTTGTGCATGTCGCGCATCGCCTCTTTCAGCGCGGTACGCTCTTCTTCGGTGAGGATGTCCTGCATGCGACCGTAGTGCTCTTCGCGCAGCTCGCGCATGGCATTGTAGTGAGATTCACGCGCCTCGTTGAGCTGGGTTTGTTTTTCCTCACTGATACCCGCCTGCTCGTAAACTGCTTGGCGACGTTCTTCCATGCGCTCTTGCATTTGTTCCGGCATATTACCGCGCTCACCGGCTTTACCGCCGTGGTGGTCGGCGCTTGCTGTGGCAGCGAAGGGGAGAAGGGCGAGGGCAAGCAAGGTTGGGGCGAATAACGAACGTGTAAGTGTCATGGTGAACTCCTTTATGTTGACGCTGACAGTATTGCCGGTCGGCGTGCAAACCGTTTGCAGAGAGTGTGCAACAAACGTGACGTTATTTTCTATCACCCGTGACCTTAAAGTGACGTTGGCGTTCCCGACGTGGATACTAGGCAGCGGGAGGGGATGTTCGACGGTTAAGGAGCCGACCACGATGAAATCAAGCCAACAAACGCGGGCAACCGCTAACATGGCCCGTACGCTTTCGCAGCGTGTGCGACGCTATTCTGGCATCGGCGCGCTTATGCTGCTGCTTAGTGGCTGCGGTGTTACCCATCGAGTAAGCGACGGGGAGCCCGCCTCGGCACAAGAGGCGCTGCGCGAGCCGGTGCTCTTTAGCCGCCAAGCGGCTAAGCGCTATACACCGGACGACTGGCCCGAGGTATTGCGGGCTGATGTTTACCTGCCGGAAACCTCAGGCGAGCCATTGCGCCCGGCGGCGCTGGTGGTGCACGGCGGCGGCTGGCGCAACCGCGGCCGGGAGGATATGGAGAAAATTGCCGAAAAGCTCGCCGCACAGGGCTATGTCACCGTCAATATCGAGCACCGGTTTGCCCCTGACGACCACTTCCCGGCGCAACTTTACGATCTTCAGCAAGCCATGCGGTGGCTTCACGCTAACGCCGCCGCTTGGCAAGTGGATACCGAGCGCATTGTGGGGGTGGGGTTCTCCTCCGGCGCGCACCTGATAAGTCTTTTAGCCGTGGCGGGGGCTGAAGGGCCGTTGGCCGAGCCGTATGGCGGCGAGCACGCTCGGCTTTCGGCGGTGCTCGCGGGCGGGCTACCGAGCGATTTGCTTAAGTTCGACGATGGCCGCCTGGTGGTGGATTTTATCGGCGGCACGCGGGCGGAAAAGCGCGAGGCTTACGTGCTGGCATCCCCCGCCCGGCAGATCACCGAGGCCGCGCCGCCGCATTTTCTCTATCACGGCACCTGGGATCAGCTCGTGCCGATGGATCACGCCACCGATTTTTATGCTGCGCTTCTCGCTCACGATGTAGAAAGCGAGCTGTACCTGCTGCACGGGCGCGGGCACATCACGAGCTTTTTGCTCAACGGCCAAGCGATTGAGGCCGGCATTGCCTTTCTTAATCGGCAGATCGGGCATCGCTGATGGTTAGCCCTCCGGCTGGTACTTGTAACCGACGCCGTAGACCGAGCGAATAATGTCCTGCTCGGGCAATACGTCAGCGATTTTCTTGCGCAATTTTTTGACGTGGCTGTCGACGGTGCGCTCTGAAACGATACGGTTATCACGGTACATGTGATCCATCAGCTGTTCGCGGCTAAAGATACGTCCCGGAGCATGCATCATCACCCGCAGCAGCTGAAATTCCACCGCGGTCAGGCCGATATCCTGGCCGTTAGCGAGCGCTTGCCAGCCGTCGTCGTTCAACGTGACCGGTGACGGCGGCGGGCGCTGCGTGACGGTATCCGTCGCCTGGCTGCGGCGCAGCACCGCCTTGACGCGGGCGACCACTTCCCGCGGGCTGAAAGGCTTGCAAATGTAGTCGTCGGCGCCGAGTTCGAGCCCAAGCAGTCGGTCGACTTCTTCGACCTTGGCGGTCACCATGATGATGGCGATATGCGGGTAGTGCTGACGGATCTGGCGGCACAGCGTTAGGCCATCGACGCCGGGGAGCATCAAATCAAGCAAAATCAACGCGGGCGCGTGTTGTTCAAGCCACGGCATCACTGCCTCGCCGTCTTCCAGCGTGGTCACTGCAAAGCCGTTGGTTTGCAGGTAATCCGCCATCAAGCGGGCAATCTTGGGCTCGTCTTCCACAATCAATAAAGAGGCGTCGTTGGGCATACGGGGTTTGTCTCTTGCGGTGTTGGTCTTTTACGTCGATAAAAGCGGGAAGCGCAGCGTCCAACGTAGTCCGCCAAGTGCTGAGTCGCTGGCTTCAAGCGTGCCGCCATGGGCGTGAATCAGGGCGCTGGCAATCGATAGCCCGAGGCCACTGCCGCCGCTGGCGCGGTTGCGCGAACCTTCCACCCGGTAGAGACGCTCCGTCAGGCGGGAAAGTTCGCTTTTTGGCACGCCAGGAGCGCTATCTTCCCACGTCAGCACCGCCTGTTGCCCCTGGCGTTTAAGCGTGATGCGAAGGTTTCCGGGGCTATCGGTATAGGCGCAGCTATTATCCAGCAGGTTACTCCAAAGCTGGCGTAGGCGCTGGGCGTCGCCGTGAATCATCACGCCGTCATCAATCTCAGTGTTTAAGCTAAGCCCGCTGTCTTGAAGCCAGCGCTCGGCGTCCGCGAGGCGGTTTTGCAAATGTTCGCTCAAGTTCAGCGGGGCCAGGTGAATATCCAGCGCCCCGGCGTCGCTTTGCGAGAGCAGGCGTAAATCGGCTACCAGCCGTTCTAGCTGTTCGACTTCTTGTGCCAGCGAGGTTAAGTTTTCCTGGTTGAGCGGGCGAATACCATCCTGCATGGCTTCGATCTCGCCGCGAAGCACAGCAAGCGGCGTGCGCAGCTCGTGCGCGGTGTCAGAAACCCAACGGGCGCGGGCGTCGCGGCTGGCTTCCAGGGTGGCGGCGAGGACGTTGAAATCGCGCGCCAGGCGCGACAGTTCATCACGGCCGCGTTCGGGCAAACGGGTGTGGTAATCGCCACGGGTTAAGCGCAGCGTGGCGCCGGCCAACGCCCGCGCGCGCCGCCCTAGCCACCACGACAGCCCACCGGCGAGCAACAACGAGGCAATGCCCAGCGAGACGACGATGATCAGCAGGTTGCGCTGCTGGCGCTCCAAAAAGCGGCTTTCCATGCGCTCCATCATTTGCTGTGGCGGGCGAAACCCCAGCATGCCGATCACGTGCTCGTCGGCTTTTAGTGCCAACCAGTGCCAGTCGCCGGCGCGCTGCGCTTGCTGGGGGATGATAAAGCGACCATCGCGGGCGCGCAGGGCAAAATCGCGCGCTTCCCCCAGCGGTGACGGGCGGTCGCGATGGGATCGACCCAACGCGTGGCGCACCACAGCGGGCCAGCGCTCGGGCTCGCGCTCTAACCATGCCCAGTTTTGATGGTACTGCCAACGGTTAACCAAGCCATCTGCCAGCACAAGGGCGCGACGCTCCTGCGCCTGGTTGAGGTAATCCAGAAAGCCACGGTCGATGCTGTAGGAAACGGCCATGAACACGCCGGCTGAAATTGCCACGTTGACGCTTAAAATGATCGCAAAAAGCTTAAGTCCGAGCCGCGACGGCTTCCAGGTGAATGTCTCGCTCATGATGTGACCTTGGGTGCCTGACGGGCGGGCTGAAAGCGCTCGCGCAGATTCTCAAGGCCGAGATAGAGGCACGGGACCAGCACCAGCAGAATCAATGTCGCGAACAGCATGCCAAAGCCGAGCGAGATCGCCATTGGGATCATAAAGCGCGCTTGGCGGGAGGTTTCCAGCATCATCGGCGCAAGCCCCAGAAAGGTCGTTAAAGTCGTCATCATAATCGGTCGCAGGCGGCGGGTCGCCGCGGCCACGATTGCCTCGCGGGCGGCCATGCCCTCGCGGCGTTTGCGGTTAGCGTAGTCGATCAGTACCAGGGCGTCGTTAATCACCACGCCCGAGAGCGCCAGCATTCCCAAAAGACTGATAATCGAGAGCCCAAAGCCCAGGATCACGTGGCCCCCAATGGCCCCAACGATGCCGAACGGAATCGCGGCGAGCACCAAAAGCGGCTGGGTGTAGCTGCGAAACGGAATCGCCAGCAGAGCGTAAAGTGCACCGAGCATTAGCCACATGGCCGTGCGCAGGGCGGCGAGGTTATCGGCCGTGTCCTGCTGGCGGCCGCCTAAGCTGACCTCCAGCCCGGAAAATTCGGCGTTCAAACGCGGGAAGACGTCTTCCTCTAAGGTAGCGAGCACTTGGTTAATCGCGGTGTCGCCCTGGGTATCGGCGGTGACGGTGATAATCCGCCGCCCGTCGATGCGTTGCAGGCTACTTGAGGCCTGACTTAACTCGATATCCGCCACCCGCGAGAGCGGTACGCTCAACCCATCAGGGGTGTGCACCGGCAAACGGTAGAGCTCATTGAGGCTATCGCGCGCGTCCATCGGTAGGCGCACTTCCACGCTGATTTCGTGGCGGCCGACGAACTGCTCGACGGCAGTGGCGCCCTGCAGTGGCCCGCGTAGGGCTGATGCCAAATCGCGGCCGGTGAGGCCCAGTGCGCGCCCTTCGGTTGAAAGGCGCATTTCCAGCTGCGGCTTACCATCGCCCAGGCCGCTGTCGATATCGATTAAGCCGTAATCGCCAAGCTCGACGGCCAAGCGTTCAGCAGCGCTTTCCAGCACCGGGGTGCTCGGGTGCGAAAGGCGCAAACTCAGCGCTGCCCCACTGCCGGGGCCGCCAGCGTCAGACTCAAAGCGCACCGACTCCGCGCCGACCAGATCACCGCTTAACTCGCGCCACTGGCGGGCGATCCGTGAGGGTGGCCAGTCGCTCAAGCTGTCACTGGCGATGTCCAGGCGCACGTTTAGGCTTTCGCCGTCGAGCTGGGTGCGCGTGCTGCTAAAAGCAAGCCCGGTTTCGCGTTCGTCTAGCGTCTCGGCGGCGTCTAGGAGCTGCTGGCTTAAATCGCGGCTTAGGCTGATATGGCTGCCGATGGGCACGGTGACGCTGGCTTGTACCTGGTCAGATTCCACCCGCGGCATAAGCGAAAACCCCAGCCGGCCGCTCATCGCCCAGGCCAGCGTGACCACAAGCACGGTGATACCCACCGCCACGGTGAGCAGGCGTTGGTTGAGCGCGCGCTGCAAAAATGGCTCAAACTGATGGTAAGTGGCGTGATGAAGCCCCGCCTGCATGCGTTGGCGCAGGGCTTCAAGCGGGCGCTGCCAGGCGGGCGTTTGGCGTGGTTTATGGGCGTGGGCTAAGTGGGCGGGGAGGATAAACAGCGCCTCCAGCCAGGAGATCAAAAATACCGTGATCACCACCACGGGCACGGTGGCAAAAATCAGCCCCAAAAAGCCGGGGAGGAACAGCAGCGGCAAAAACGCCACGATATTGGAAAGAATCGCAAACGTTAGCGGCGTGGCGATTTCCCGTGCGCCGCGCACTGCCGCATCGCGCAACGAATAGCCTTGCTCGCGGTAGCTGTAGATGTTTTCCCCCACCATGATGGCGTCGTCCACCACGATGCCGAGCGCAATAATAAAAGCAAACATCGATATCATGTTGATCGACACGCCAAGCCAGGGCAGAAACAGCATGGCGCCCAAGAACGCGGTGGGAATCCCAAGCGTCACCCAAAACGCCAGGCGTGCTTCTAAAAACAGCGCCATCAACACCAACACCAGCGCCAAGCCCATCCAGGCGTTTTTCAGCAGCAGATCCACGCGGCCTTGATATACCTCAGAGGTGTCGCGGGAAATATCCATGCTCACGCCCTCGGGCAGCCCCGCGCGCAGGCGGTCAAGCTCGCCTTGAACGGCCTCGGAGATTCCGGTGGGCGTTTGGTTGCCGATTTGATAGACATCCACCGACAACGCAGGCTCGCCGTTATAAAAAATTTCGCGGTCAGTTTCAGCAAAACCCGCTCTGACCTCAGCGATATCGCCAAGGTGTATAGGTGCGCCCTGGGCGCTGGTGATGATGGGCACGTCAGCAAAGGCCTCAACGCTATCGCGGCGGCCCTGGTAGCGAATCAGCCACTCGCCTTCTTGGGTGGTTAGCTGGCCGCTGGCCAAATCCAATGCCTCGGCGCCGATGCGCTCAGCCAGTGCTTGATGATCCAACCCGAAGCGTTCGATGGCTTCGTCGTCTAAGTGAACTTGAATCTCGCGGGCGCGATTGCCGGAAAGCTCGGCGCGTGCAATGCCACGAGTCGCCTGTAATTCGGCGCGGACGTTTTCGGCGGCGTCGTGGAGGGTTTGTAGCCCCACGTGGCCGTACACTTGCAGGCTAAGCACGCTGCGCGAGCGGCCAGAAAGAGTAAAACGCGGCGGGTCGGCGGCGCTGGGCAAGATGGTGATGGCGTTGACCGCCTGCTGAATATCCTGATAAACGCGCATCACGTCGACACCATCGGTGAGCTCGGCACGCACTTGGCCGCTGCCCTCATTGGCGGTAGCGGTAAACTCATCAATGCCTTCTACATCAGCAAGCGCGGCCTCCACGGGGAGCAGCAGGCTCTGCTCGATATCCTCCGGGGTGGCGCCGGGGTAGCTGATACTGACGGTGACGATTTCCATCTCGAAATCGGGGAATAGCTCTTTTTTGATCGACAGCGACGTTATCAGGCCACCGGCTATCAGCAGTATCATCAGTAAGTTGGGCGCGACGCCGTGGTCGACCATCCATGCTAGCGGGCCACGGCGGATCATTGTGCGGCCTCCCGCACGCGTACGCGTTGGCCTTCACTGGGCTGGGCGAGGCCCGTAACCACCACGCGTGCATCCGCGTCAATGCCGGCGCGCACCAGCGCCTGTTCTTCGCCGCGGTAAGCCAGGGTAACTGTCGTTTGGCGCAGTTGGTCGTCGTCATCGACCGTCCATACCACGTCCCCCGGCTTAAGCGCCGACGATGGCAGGGCGATCAGCGCCTCTCGCGGTTTGGGGTGAAGCGTCGCGCGGACGATATCGCCTAAACGCAGCGCCGGGCCATCGCTTTCAAGGGCGAGTGGGTCGTCCACGGCGATTAAAAGCTGCGCCTGCAGGCCGTTTTCTTCCAGGTTAGGCAGGATCGATATCAACTCGCCCTGGCGTTGCTCACCCGCCGGCCAGCCACGGCTGGTTAAAGTGGCGCGATCCCCCACCGCGAGCCACCCTAACCATTCACCGGGCAGGGAAGCGCGCAGCCAAAATTGCTCAACGCCGACCAGGCTAATCACTTCGGTGCCCTGGCTTAACAAGCTGCCGACGCCGACTAAACGCTCTTGCACCATGGCGCGCCAAGGGGCAGAGAGGTCGGCGCGGTCAAGATTCAGCGCGGCCTGATCGCGGGCGACGCGAGCTTGTGTCACGCCAGCCTGGGCTTGGCGTAGTTGCGGCTCGCGTAGCACCAACGACCGGCGTTCAGGCGGTAGGTCGCGGCCAAACGACTGATATTCACTGCGCGCGCGCTGTTGTTCGCCCTGCTCAAGCGCCAGTTGCGCTCGGGCATTGGCAAGCTCAGCCTCGGCGTCTTCTAGCGCCAGGCGTAAATCGGCCTGGTCGATGGTGGCGAGTGTCGCGCCTTCTTCGACTACGCCGCCAGGCACCACGTCCTGGCCGAAACGGGTTAGTTCGCCAGCGACGCGGCTGGCGATATTGGCTTGCTGCTCTGGCTCGACGCGGCCAAAGGCCTCTAGCGTTGGCGCTTGCTCGACGCGTTGGGTGTGAATCACATCCACCAGCGGCGGGGAAGGCGCTGGCGGTGGTTGGCGCTCGATACGCGGCGGCTGATTCAGTAGCCACCACGCCAGCGCGAGCCCGCCAGCAAGCACCAACAGCGCCGCCAACGCGCTGAGGTGAGAACGGCCCGTTTGGCGAGAAAAGCGAAAGCGAGGGTCAGTCATTGGCGAGGCAGCATCCCTGTGACGTAGAAAGCATCCAAGAGAATAACGTTATTCTCAACCTAGAAACGACGGCAAAGGCCAATGCCGGCGCGGAGCGAAAGCGTAGCATCGCAGGTGTCAGTGAAGCGATTAGGCACACAATGTGGAAAGTCTGTGAAACAGTCTGTGCAACAAGCGGTGTTTGCCCGAAGCGAAAGGAATCGGCGAGCGTATCGAGCCCGCCGCGAATACTGAAAAAAAGGTTAGGATTTACCGGCGGTAAAGCCGCCATCAACCAACAAATGAGCCCCGGTGACAAAGCTGGCTTCATCACTGGCGAGAAACAGAAACGCGTTGGCGATCTCTTCCGGGCGGCCTAGACGGCCCATCGGGTGCAGCTGGATTAACCCTTGAATCAAGTCGTCGTCGAGCGCTTCTAGCAGCGGCGTATCAATATAGCCAGGGCCAATCGCGTTCACCCGCACGCCTTTTGGCGCGGCTTCGATACCAAGCGTGCGGGTCATATTGACGACGCCGCCTTTGGCAGCGGTATAAGCCGCGGTTTGCGACTGACCGAACACGCCAAGGATAGAGGCGCAGTTAACAATGCTGCCGCTTTCCTGACGGTACATTACCCTTAGCGCGGCACGGGCGACGCGAAAAACGCCATTTAGGTTGATGTCGATGATGCGCAGGTATTCGTCGTCACTGACGTCATCGGAGGGGCAAAGCCCGCCAATACCGGCATTGTTGAACACGGCATCGACACTGCCGAGCTCAGTCACGGTGTCATCAAAAAGCTTATCGACCTGGGCGGTGTTGGTTACGTCGCACACCTTGAACAGGCAGCGGCCGCCATATTGGTCGTCAAGCTTTTGGGCTTGGGCCGCGCCGTCGCTGCCTTCTATATCGGCGATTACCACACTCGCGCCCTCTTCCAAACAGCGCTCGACACTCGCCAGGCCAATGCCGCTGGCGCCGCCAGTCACAATGACGTTTTTTTCGTGTAGTCGCATATCGGGTGGCTCCTTGCGTTTGACGTTTTGGGTAATGACAAAAAGGATAGTTTTATGTGTGGTGTTTATCCACACGGCCTGGTTAAAAGAAATGCCGGTGGCAAGAGCGGAAGTAGCTAAATTGTGCTGTTAAGCTGCTATAAAATCAGCAGATTCGAATATAATGCTGGCATTTTAGTTAGCGCTTTTATTTAAGGAGAGGCTGCGGTCGTCATGTTCCAACTCATGATTATCAAACTACTGGCGACCGCCAGTATTGTGATGCTTGTCGCCCTGGCCGTGGGGCGGTTAGGGCCGAAGCTCGGCGGTATCCTGGCGGGAACGCCGGTCATATTGGGGCCTGGCTATTTTTTTATGCTCCGCGAACAACCCGCTGAGTTTGTGCAATATGCCGTGCTCTCCACACTGCATGCGCTGATCGCGACGTTGCTTTTTACGCTGTGTTTCGTTCTTACAGCCGGCAAATTATCGGCGTTGCGCAGCTTGTCGCTGGCGAGCCTTTTATGGGTGCCTTTTGCCCTTGTGTTTACACAGCTGCCGGGGGGATTGCCGGGGGCGATTGCGGTGTATCTCGTCGTTCTCGGGATTGCCGAAGGGGTTAATCGCTGGCTGCGACTTGACCAGCCTGTCGTGGTGGCGGGAGCCGGTTGGTTCGACCTGTTGCTGCGGGGCGTGTTGGCGGGGGCGGTGGTTAGCGTGGCGACAACGCTGGCAGCGCGTTCCGGCCCGGCGCTTTCTGGTGTGCTGCTGGGCTTTCCTGCGGGAATTCTGTCAATCGCGTGGGCGCTGCATGAGCGCTATGGGGCAGAGGTGGCGCGCATGACGGTGAGTATGACGCAGCGTGGGATGCTTAGCCTGATGGCGTTTTGCAGCGTGAGCTATTTTGGCGTGGGGCAACTGCCAGGGATAGTTGTTTTTGCCTTATCCCTGGCCGCGTCGATGCTAACCAGCTTTGCGCTGTTTATGTTCAGCCTTTGGCGGGCGCGAGTGCTGCTTGCCGAGGAGGCGACATGGGAACGCTAAGTGTCTTCATAAAGACGCCGCGGCGCGGGCGGCTTGGTCGTAAAGCCCCGACATAGCGCGCAGCAACCCCGCCAGCCGGCGCATTTCGTCGCGTTCAACGCCCATGGAGGCGAGCGAATCCACCAAGCAGGTTTCGCGAATTTCCGCGTACTGGCTACACGCATTGCGCCCGGCGTCGGTGTTACGAAAGAAAGTCTCTTTGCCTTGCTTTTCCCCGCTGACCAAACCCAATCTCGATAATTTCTTGAGGGCGTAAGTGACCGTGTGCGTGTCCTCCACATTAAGCACCAAACAAATATCAGCTTGGCGCTTGGCTCGCTCGCGATGGTTCACGCTATGCAGCACCAGAACGTCTAATGCGCCGAGTTCGGGATAGCCGGTAGCGGTCATGCAGCGCACCATCCAGCGGTCGAAGGCGTGGCCGGCGATGATGAGCCCGAATTCAAGTTCCGAAAGCTCTAGGCTGCTGCGTGATAAATGCTCCGACGATACGATGGGTCCGTAAGCCGGGCGAGTGGGCGCTGTCGGTTCATGTTCCATATTGTTGCGCTCTCCTTAAGGGGTGACCTTATCAGTTGCTCATTGCCTGGGGTAACCAGGTGACAATGCCGGGGAATAGGCTGATCAGTACCACGCCAAGCATCATCAAGAAAAAGAACGGCATGGCCGCCCAGGCGATGGAGAGGATATTGCGCCCCGTCATGCCTTGCAGCACAAACAAGTTGAAGCCAACCGGCGGTGTGATCTGAGACATTTCCACCACAATCACGAGATAAATTCCAAACCAGATCAAGTCGATATTGGCCGCTTCCACCATGGGCAACATGATCGAGGTCGTCAGCACGACAACCGAAATGCCATCCAAGAAACAGCCCAGCAAAATGAATAGCACCGTGAGGGCCGCCAGCAACATCCAAGGCGACAGGTTCATCGTGCCAATCCAGGCAGCCAGGTCGCTGGGCAAGCCGGTAAAGCCCATGGCCGCAGTGAGAAAAGACGCGCCGGCGAGAATAAAGGCAATCATGGTGGACGTGCGCACGGCTCCCATCAACGCATCGCGGAACATGCTAACGCCCATGTTGCCCTGAACACGCGCCAGTACGAGTGACAGCACGACGCCTACCGCGGCCGCCTCGGTGGGTGATGCCAAGCCCGTGTAGATGGAGCCAATCACGCCGATAATAAGTGCCAACATGGGAATCAAGCGGCGCGTATGGCGTAACTTTTCTCTCAGCGGCATGCCACTTTCAGCGGGCGGCACACGATCAGGGTGGCGCCAGGACCAAATCATCAAGTACAGCGCAAACAGGGAAATCAGCATGAGGCCGGGGAAGATACCCGCCATGAAGAGTCGGGCAATCGATTGGTCCGTGGCCACGCCGAAGACAATCAAAATAATGGAAGGTGGAATCAAAAGCCCTAGCGTGGCAGAACCGGCCAGGGTGCCGATCACCAAGCTCTCGTCATAGCCGCGCCGGGTTAGCTCAGGGATGGTCATTTTACCCATGGTGGCGCAGGTGGCAGCCGAAGAGCCAGAGACAGCGGCAAATAGCCCGCAGCCAACGACATTGGTATGTAACAGCCGACCAGGAATACGCTGCATCCAGGGCGAAAGCCCCGTAAACATGTCATCGGCGAGGCGCGAGCGGAAGAGAATTTCCCCCATCCAGATGAACATGGGGAGGGCGGTGAGCTCCCAGCTGTAACTGGAGCCCCAAATGTCAGACGCCATCACGTCGCCGACAGGGACAGAAGCGAATTGCGAGAGCCCGAGCCAGCCCAGCCCCAGCAGTGAAAAGGCGACCCAGACGCCACTACCGAGCAGCACTAAAAGTGCGCCGAAGAGCACGGTCATCATTACTAACATAGTTAATCTCCGAGGCTTACTCGTGGCCGCTGTCGTCGATGGTAAAGCTATGCGGGTGCTTGATTGCCGCTGTCAGGGTTTGAAAGAGACTCTCCAGAAGCGCCAAGCAAAAAAGCGCAACCCCTGTCAGCATGGCAGATTGAGGAATCCAAAGCGGAATGCGTAAAAGCCCGTAAGAGGTCTCGCCAAATGCAATGCTGTCGTCGAGCAGCCAAAAGAGATTCCAGGCCAAGTAAAGGCAAAGTATCAAGGCGACGGTAAGGCAGAATACTTCGACCCAAGCGCGCGCTGCGGCGGGGAAGCGGCCAATTAACAGGGTGACGCGAATATGGCCGCCGTGGATAAAGGTATAAGCCAGCCCGAGAAAGCTCGCTCCAACGAGTAAAAAACCGGAAATTTCCGACAACCCTGGTATAGACAAACCAATACGATCACCACCGATAGTCGTAGCAACGCGATCAATGATGCGACCGAGAATTTGGGTAGTGATCAGCAAGCAAATGAAGCTCAGGCAAACAGCGGCCATATAGCCGCCGAGGTTATAAAGTGGGCGAAGTCGATACGTCATGATGAGATCCGCATGTGGTCTTGAAGCACCCCAGCCTCAACGGCCGGGGTGGCTTGATAGGTTACTCACGGGTTTTTTCGTAAGCTTCTAAGATGGCTTCGCCCTGTTCGCCAGCGCGTTCCACCCACTCGTTTGTCATCGTTTCGCCCACTTCCCGGAGTTTTTCGGACAGCGCTTCACTTGGCTCGCTGACCTCGATGCCGTTTTCTTTGAGTACCGCAATGGCGTCATCGGTTTCCTGGCGGCTCATTTCCCAGCCGCGCTGTTCGGCTTCTTCGGCGGCTGCGAGTACGGCCTCTTGGGTGGCTTCATCAAGGCGGGAGAAGGCTTTCTCACTCACAATCACCATGTTTTTCGGCAGCCACAGCTGAGCATGGTTGAAGTGGCTAAGGTAATCCCACGCTTTGGTATCGGCGCCGGTCGCAGGCGATGTGATCATGGCATCAACGCGGCCGGTGCTAAAGGCGGTAGGGATGTCGGGAACTTCCACCTGAGTCGGAACGGCACCGGTCAATTGGGCAATACGTTCGCTTGAGGTGTTGTAAGCACGCATGCTTAAGTTTTGTAGGTCGTCACCCGACTCTAGCTTCTCGTTGGTGTAAATACCCTGCGGCGGCCAAGGGACTGAGAAAAGCAGGCGTAGCCCCTGGCCCTCTAACTCTTCGGTGATGATGTCGCGCGATGCTTCCCACAGCGACCGTGCATCATCATAACCCGTTGCCAAATAAGGTACGGAATCCACTTCGTAAATCGCGTTTTCGTTGGCCAAGCGCGACATGATGAGTTCGCCCATCGGGACGATTCCCCGGCGCACCGAGTTCTTGATTTCAGCGTGACCAATAAGCGAGCCGTTAGAGTGGACGGTAATATCCAGCTCACCATCGGTTGCCTCGCGGACATCATCGGTAAACTCGCGGATATTGACGGTATGGAACGTGCGGTCACCGTAAGGCGTTGGCATATCCCACTCAGTGGCCGCGTGGGCACCGGCGCTCATGGCGCTGAGGCCTAAAACGAGGCTTGCTGCCGTAGCGAAATGGGGAAGGCGGCATTGGTGCAATGTCATAAGTCGATCCTCTCGCAAATAAATTATTGTTTGCCTAGCAACGTAATCAGTGTCACCGGCTACGCTATTTGAGTGTAGACGGTCAATGAGAGTGAGGTTAGGCGCTGATTAATCGTTTAGTCAACGATATATAGACGAATGGATGGTGATTTAGCTATAAAACGTTGATAAATTGTCATTATGAATAACGCTAAGGAGATCTATATGTCGTCACGTTCGTTACGACTCAATGCCGACATGGGGGAGAGCTTCGGCCCCTGGGTGATGGGGATGGATCACGAGGTGATGCCGCATATCGATCTGGCTAACGTGGCCTGCGGCTTTCACGCCTCCGACCCCGATGTGATTCGCATGACGGTGCGGTTGGCGCGCAAGCACGGTGTTACCGTAGGCGCGCACCCGGCTTATCCGGATATGGTCGGGTTTGGCCGCCGCTCGCTGGCATGCTCGGCAGATGAAATCGAAAACCTGGTGCTCTATCAGCTGGGAGCGCTTGCGGGGGTATGTCGCGCGGAGGGGTTAACAGTAGGCTACGTCAAACCCCACGGCGCGCTTTATAACGACATGGCCCGCGACCCAGAAATCATGACCGCCGTCATACGGGCGATTCTGGCCTTCGATGCGTCGCTCCCTTTGATGACCATGGCGACCCGCCATACACAATCCGTTCGCGCGCTTGCCGCCGAGCATGGCGTCACGCTGTGGTTCGAGGCATTTGCTGATCGTGCTTACGACGAAGAAGGGCGCTTGGTGTCGCGGCGTGAAATGGGGGCGGTGCATCACGACCCGGATGTGATCGTCGATCAGGCGGTACGCATCGCCCGGGGACAGCCGCTAACCGCCCGCGATGGTAGCGAGCTGATACTCGAGGCGGACACGCTGTGTGTGCACGGCGATAACCCGGAATCTATCGCTGCCGTGAAGGCTATTCGCCAGGCGCTCACCGACCATGCGCGACAGGAGTCAGGTAAGTGAGTGCTAACGGTCAACACCTACCCCGTATTGAGGCAGCTGGCCTGGATGGCTGGCTAGTGCGGCTGTTCGACCGCATCGATGAAGATAACCTGGCCTGGATCAGCGCGCTGGCGCGCGAGTGCGAGACGGCTTTCGGGGCCGCGCTTATCGACCTGGTGCCGTCTTACACCACGCTGCTCGTGGTGTTCGACCCCATGCAGCTAACCCCGCTAGCCGCGCGGGAGCGTTTAGTGGAACGGCTTCGCCAACTGCAGCCCGATGAAGCGGCGCTGGCGGGCGAGGTGCACGAGCTACCGACTTGGTACGACACCAGTGTCGGCCCCGACCTAGAGCGTGTTGCTGAGCACGCGGGCTTAAGCGTTGAGCAAGTGATTGATTGCCACGCCAGCGCGACGTATCGCGTGTTTGCGCTGGGCTTTGCGCCGGGGTTTGCGTTCATGGGGCTGTTGGATGAAAAGCTGGAGGTGCCGCGGCTCGACACCCCGCGTAAGCGCGTGCCGGTGAATAGTGTGGCGATTACCGGGCGCCAGACGGCGGCGTACCCTGCGGCCACACCGGGCGGCTGGAACCTATTGGGCCGCACGGCGGCAAAGCTCTTCGACCGTGAGCGGGAGGGCTTTAGCCTGTTAAACGTGGGTGATCGCGTGCGCTTTTTGCCGGTGGATCGAGACACCTTCGCCAGCAAGGGCGGCGATACCAGCCCAGTCGACGATACCTAACGACCCGAGAAGCCGATGAGTGAGGCAAGTCCATGAGAGAGGTGGGTCAATGAGTGAGACAAGCCGCATAGGGTTTCGTGTCGAGCGCGCCGGGCCACTGGCGCTTTTGCAGGATGCCGGGCGTTTCGGCGTACGCCGCCTGGGCGTGACGCAAGGCGGCCCGGCGGATTTACATGGCTGGGCGTGGGCCAATCGCCTCGCGGGAAATCCCTGGGGCGCGGCCGCGCTTGAAGTTACCTTTGGCGGGCTAACGCTTGTGGCTGAGAGTGATGTGGCCATCGCGGTCGCCGGGGCCGATCTGGGGGCGACACTCGACGATAAGCCGCTGCCGCTTTGGCAGCCGGTCGTCGTGCGTGAAGGGCAAACGCTACGCTTCGGATCGCCGGTAAATGGCCTGCGCGCTTACTTGGCGGTCGCCGGGGGTTTTTACGGCGAGCCGGTACTCGGTAGCGTCAGCTGTGTGGTGCGAGAAGGGCTCGGCGGCTTTGACGGCCACGGCAGCAAGCTCGCCGATGGCGACCGTTTAACGGTGAGCGAAAAGGCCGGTCAAGCGGTAGAGCAAACCCAGGTGCCTGAAAGGGAACACATCGACTACCGGAAGCCGGCAACGCTCGCGCTGCTGCCCGGCGCGCAGGTGAGTGATTTCACCGGCGCGAGCCTTTATGCTGCGTTCAACCAGACATGGCAGGTGGACGACCGCGCCGACCGTATGGGCGTGCGTCTCACCGGCCCGCCCCTTGCGTGCCGCGTGACGTCGATGATCTCTGAAGGCATTGGCCTCGGCGCCGTTCAAGTGCCGCCGGATGGTCAGCCAATAGCGCTGCTTAATGACCGCCAAACCATCGGCGGCTACCCACGCCTAGGCGCGTTAACGCCACTTTCCGCCGCACGCTTGGCGCAATGCTTACCCGGCCAAGAGGTACGCCTCAGCGCTACTTCAACGGAAAATGCGCTGATGGCGTACCGGCATTTTAGGCTCAGTTTCGGCACCTAGCTGGGCGAGCTTGCAACGCGATTAATTTCCCTTTATTTGTTTGGGGTATATAGTTATTCTTTTTTTGGTTGTATTGATTTAAATGCAGTTTTACTCAGCTAGGAGCGACTACCATGCGCTATGTTTCATGTTGTGCCTTACTGATTGGTCTATTGTTTTCGGCGGTGAGCTGGGCGCAGACTCCTATAGCGGTGGAAGACACGCTGTCTGAAGTGACGCTACCTGATGCTCATGGCAATGCTTATCAGGTGCCTTACCCTGGTCTGCGTCATTTACTGTTTAGTGATGATATGGATGGTAATGAGCTAATGGAGCAGGCATTTGGCGATTTGGATAAAGGCGAGTTCACTGCCGCTGGCTTAGCCTATGCGGCCGATATCAGTGGTATGCCTAGCCTTATTGCACGCTTTTTCGCCGTTCCGTCGCTGCGTGATTATCCCTTTCGCGTATTACTGGCAAGAGATAAAAGTACGCTTGCCCACATCCCTCGAGAAGAAGGTCATGTCACCGTGTTAACGCTCACTACAGATGGCACTGTGTCACAAATACGCTTTGTGAAGCGCTTAGACGAGCTCACGGCGCTCCTGCCTTCTCGCTAGCGCTGTTTTGTTTGCCGTGTGTTCTCTAAACAAAATAACCTTCGGAGAAATTTATGTCTGATGCGCTAACGCTTGGCTGCCCAAACTGCCTAGCAATCAACCGTGTTAACCCCACGCGACTGAGATATAACCCGACGTGCGGTAAGTGTAAAACCCCGCTTTTCACCGGTGAGCCGATTACCTTGACGTCGGCCAACTTCCCAGCGCTGGTCGAGCGCAGCGAAATGCCGATTGTCGTGGATCTATGGGCGAGCTGGTGTGGCCCGTGCAAAATGATGGGGCCCATTTTTGCTGAGGTGACTCGCGAACTGGAACCGCGCATGCGCTTTGCCAAACTCGATACCGAAGCGGAACAAGCCCTCGCCGGACGCTTCAATGTTCGCAGCATACCCACGCTCATCGTTTTCAAAAACGGCCGCGAAGTGGCGCGCCAAGCGGGGGTAATGCAGCAGGCCCAGTTACGTCAGTGGTTAACCCCGCATCTTATCGAGTAGCTTTTTTATTGCAGCCGTTCTAACAGCTCTTATGTAGGATCAAGTCGGCGGCGCGGCTGGCGATGGCGGTGACCGGCATGGTGGTGTTGCCGCTAATCAGGTTCGGCATAATGGAGGCATCGACCACACGCACGTTTTCCAAACCGTGTATCCGCAACTCGGGGTCCACCACGGCCAGGGCGTCGCTGCCCATGCGGCACGTGCCCACGGGGTGATAGATGCTTTCGGCGCGGTGACGAATGTCGCGCTCCATGGCGTTTTTATCTGTCACGCTGGAGCCGGGTTGCCACTCTTTTTTGCCCAGCGTGCTAAGCGAGGGCTGGTTCATGATCTCCCGCGCGGCCTCCAGCGCCCGCAGCATTCCCGCCATGTCTTGAGGCTCGCTCAGGTAACGCGGGTCAACCCGCGGGCTATCACTGGGCTTAGCCGATTGCAGGCCAATATGGCCGCGGCTAGCCGGGCGTAGCAGGCAAGCGCGCAGAGTGTAGCCGAAATAACGCATCGTCGGGCCAAGCTTGCGGCCGTGTTTGACCTCCACGGCGGGGAGAAAATGCAGCTGTACATCGGGGCGAGCACTATCAGGGTCGGTGGCGACAAAACCACCGGCTTCGGCCAGGTTGGAGGTGAGCTCACCTTGGCGCTGATTCAGATACGCCTTCAAGGCGCGGTAGCCTCTTGGCCAGTAGCGCGGGTGCAGCGAAATGCTTTGGTGGCGCTGCTCGTGCCAGATCACACTGATATCGAGATGATCCTGCAAATTGGTGCCCACACCGGGCAGTTTCAGCTTTACCGGAATGCCGTGCTGAGTGAGTTCCTGTTCGGGACCAACCCCCGATAGCATGAGAAGCTGTGGGGTATGAATCGCCCCGGCGCAGAGCAGGGCTTCCACCGCCACCGGCACGCGGTGGTGTTTGCCACGGCTTAAATAGTGCACGGCGGTGCAGCGCTGATTTTCCATTTCCAGCCGCTGCACCTGGGCGCCGGTTAGAACGTGGAGGTTGGGGCGCTCAAGCGCTGGATGCAAAAACGCGTGGGCATTGCTGCAGCGCTGCCCGTCGCGCTGCATCACATGGTAAAACCCTGCGCCTTCCTGTTGTGCGCCGTTGAAATCGCTATTGGCCGGCAATCCCGCCTCTTTCGCCGCCTTAACAAACGCGTGGCTGAGGGGGTTAGTGCTACGCAGCTTGCTGATGGTGACCGGACCCCCTTCACCGTGCAGCGGAGAAGGGCCTAGCGGGTGATCTTCAATCGCCCGAAAGTGGGGCAGTAGCGATGGAAAGTCCCAGCCGGAAAGTGCTTTGTCTCCGGCTGCCCAGTCGTCATAGTCTTGCGGCTGGCCTCGTGTGCAGCACATGGCGTTGATGGCGGTGCTACCGCCCAGGGTTTTGCCTCTAGGCCAGAAAAGGCGCCGCCCATTGAGTTCTGGCTGCGGTGTGGTGTGCAGCGCCCAGTTCAGTCGGCGGCTATGCATTAGCGGCAGAATGCCTGCGGGGGCGTGAATGAGCGGGCTGGTATCCGCCGGGCCGGCTTCGAGAAGGCAAACGTGGCAGTCCGGGTGGCGGCTAAGACGCTCGGCGAGTACGCAGGCGCTAGCGCCTCCTCCGATAATGACATAATCCATCATTTTGATTCCGTTGTTGTTTTTCTGTATTCGACGAGTCGGCTATTGCGCCGCTTTAACGATAGCTGGTATTAAAAACGCTAGCCAAACAGCATTCATTTAATCGCAAAACTGGCCTGCCAAAGGAGGCACATTCTGACAGCGACTATTTCGATGCACTTTGTCAGGTCACTGTTTGATGGCTTGCCGCAGGAGACCGCGTTGCAAAAGCGCTGGCTCAAGCGCGCGGGTATCTCGCCTTTTTTGCTGGGTTCATCGCACGGCCGGGTGACGGTTGAGCAATTTGCCACCCTGTATCGGCTGTTGGTCAACGAGTACGACGACGAAACGCCGGGTTTTTTTGCCCGCCCACTTCGCGGTGGCACGCTCAAGCTGTTGTGTTTAAGCGTGTTGGAAGCGCCGACGCTCAAGGTGGCGTTGCATCGCTACACGCTGTTTTTCCATATTCTGCTCGACGATTTTGCCTACGACTACCGCGTGGAAGGGGATCTTGCGCGTATTGCCCTGGTCGAAAAGCAACCGTTAAACGGCAACCGCGTGCTGATCCACGAGCTGATGCTCAAGCTTTTTCACGGCATCGCTTCGTGGCTGATTGCGCGCAAAATTCCCCCGGCGATGATGGAGTGCGCTTATGCGCAGCCTCCCCATAGCGCGGATTATTTGTACTTTTATCCGGGGAAGGTCGCGTTCGATTGCCCGCAGACGGTGTTTTATTTCGACCGGGCGCTGCTGGAGGAGCCCATTCGCCAAACCAAACGGCATTTAGGCGAGTTTCTAAAACGGGCGCCGGCCGATTGGTTTTACGTCTCCTTTGAAGACCGTTTGTTCTCGCACCGGGTGCGGGAGTATCTGATGAATGAGTATTTGGCGCCCCACCAAAGCGCGACGGCAAACGTGAAAGAGGTATCGGAGGCGCTGAACATGTCGGTGCGTACTCTGTCGCGGCGTTTGACCGTGGAGGGCACGCACTTTCAAGCGGTCAAGGACGAGCTGCGCCGCGATATGGCCGTTGAGGCCCTGACCCGCAGCGACGAGCCGTTGGTGAGCATCGCTGAAGGCCTGGGCTTTGAAGACCAGGCTTGCTTTAGCCGCGCGTTTCGCGCCTGGACCGGCAACTCGCCCGCCGCGTATCGGCGGGCCACCTTGATGCCGATTTCCTAGCGGTCTCGTTCACCGTCACACATCCTGGCGGATGCGCTTTTTGTCGAGCTTGCCCACGCTGGTTTTAGGTATCTCATCGACGATGCGAATAAAGGAAGGCAGCGCCCAGCGGTTGATCTTGCCTTGCTCGATAAACTGCGTGAGAAACGCCTGGATTTCATCGCTTTCGGGCGGTGCGTTGAGGTCGCTAGGCACCACAAGTGCGGCAGGCCGTTCGCCCCATTTATCGTCAGCGACACCGATCACCGCAACCTCGGCCACGCCCGGGCATTGGGCGATCAGGTTTTCGAGCTCAAGCGATGAGACCCATTCACCGCCGGTTTTGATCACGTCTTTGATGCGGTCGCGGATCTGCAGAAAACCGCGCGCATCTAGCGTCGCCACATCGCCGGTGTGCAGCCAACCGTCTTGCCACAGCGCTTCGCTGCGCTCGGTCTCTTTGTAGTAGGCCTGGGTGAGCCAGGGCGCGCGCACGCGGACTTCGCCGACGCTTTCGCCATCGTGGGGCAGCGGTTCGCCGGCTTCGTTGACCACCTGCATATGCACCAGCGGAATGGGTAAGCCCGCCTTGCAGCGCCACGGCAGCTGGGTGTCGAAATCGGCGTCGTTGATGTCCTGAGGCAGAATATCCGCGGTGAGAAGCGGGCAGGTTTCCGACATGCCGTAAGCGCTGCGGGTATCGATACCCAGCTCCCACGCGCGGCGCGACAATGCCTGCGTGAGCGGGCTACCGCCGACCAGCACTTTCCAGCCGCTGAGATCCACCTTGCCTGAGTCAATGGCCTCGGCACCGACCACCATGCCGAGCAATGTCGGTACGCAATGGGAGAAATCGACTTTTTCGCTGACCAGTAGCTTGATCAGCATTTCAGGCTCGTAGCGCCCGGGGTAGACCTGAGTGGCACCGAGCAAGGTCGCGGTATAGGGCACGCCCCACGCATGAACGTGGAACATCGGTGTGATCGGCATGTAGACCTTGTCGCGGTTGAGTAACTCAAACCCCGGCGCCTGTAGCGTGCTGGCTTCGGTCAGCGTGTGCAGCACCAACTGGCGGTGGGTGAAGTAAACCCCCTTGGGGTTGCCGGTAGTGCCAGTAGTGTAGAAAAGCGTGGCCACCGCGTTTTCATCGAAAGTGGGAAAATCGTAGTGGGTGGGTTGCTCGGCCAGCAGCGCTTCGTATTCACCCACGAGGGGCAGCGTCGTGTTGAGCTCGCCTGGCTCGTCCTGGCAGAGCAGGTAGCCGCGAACGAGCGGTAGCCGTTCGTGAAGGGGCTCTAACAGCGGCACGAAATCCGGATGGATGAGCACGAAGGCGTCTTCGGCGTGCTCCATGGTGTAGTGGACCTGCTCGGGGGAGAGGCGCACGTTCACCGTGTGCAGCACCGCGCCGATCATCGGCACGGCAAAAAAGGCTTCCAGGTAGCGGTGGCTATCCCAGTCGAGCACTGCGACCACATCGCCTGCCTGCACGCCTTGGACTGTTAGCAGGTGGGCCAGCTGGTGGACCCGCTCTTGAAAGCGGGCGTAGCTGTGGCGGCTCAGGTCGCGGTAGACGATTTGGTTATCTCCCGCCATGCGCACGCCGCTTTCTAACAGCTCGCTGATTAAAAGCGGCGGGTTGGTGGCGGATGCTGTCGCGGGCAGAATTTTGGGCGTGACGGTGGTCATAACGGTGTGTCCTTTTTTGCGTATGAATTAGCAGCGCTCAATCAGCAAGGCAATGCCTTGGCCGCCGCCGATGCATAGGGTAATTAGCCCGTAGCGCCCGCCGGTGCGCTCAAGCTCGGCTAGCGCCTTTAGCGTCAGGATAGCGCCGGTCGCGCCGACTGGATGCCCAAGCCCAACCGCGCCGCCGTTAGGGTTGAGGCGTTCGGCGGGGAAGTCGAGTTCGTCGGCCACGGCCATGGCCTGGGCGGCAAAGGCCTCGTTGGATTCAATGACGTCGATATCGCCGATGGAGAGCCCGGCTTGCGAGAGGCAGCGGGTGACCGCAGGAATCGGCCCCAGCCCCATCAGATGCGGTTCGACGCCAGCGGTGGTGCCCACCAGCAGCCGCGCCCGTGGCGTTAAACCGCGCCGGTTGGCCTCGTCGGCATCGGCGAGCACAAGGCTTGCGGCGCCATCGTTTAAGCCCGAGGCATTGCCAGCGGTGACAATGCCGTCTTTCTGGAAGGCCGGTTTGAGCCGGGCCAGGTCGTCTAGCGAGACGCCTTCGCGCACGTGCTCGTCCTGATCAAACACGCGCTCCTTTTTGCCTTCGCGCACCGTGACCGGCACGATCTGCTCGGCAAAGCGCCCCTCGGCGATAGCGCGCGCCGCTTTGTGGTGGCTCTCCATGGCGAAGCGATCCACCGCCTCGCGGCTTAAGCCGTAGTGGCTGGCGATGTTCTCGGCGGTGCATCCCATGTGGCCGCTGCCGAAAGGGTCGCTCAGGATGCCGAGGGTCAAATCGGTAACGGCTGCGTGGCCCATGCGTAGGCCGGTGCGCGCCTGAGGCGGCAGCAAATAAGCGCCGCGGCTCATGGATTCCGCGCCGCCCGCCAGAGCAAAGCGGCTATCCCCCAGGGTGATTTGTTGGGCCGCGGAGAGCAGCGCCTGCACCCCGGAGCCGCACAGACGGTTGACGTTTAACGCACCCGCACCGTCGGGCACGCCGGCCTCCCGGGCGATATGGCGGGCGAGGTAGGCATCCTGCGGGCCGGTGGTGATGATATGGCCGTAGACCGCGTGGTCGATGGCGTCGGCCTCGACGCCTGAGCGGCTAAGTGCCTCCCGAGCGGTAAGGGTGCCGAGTTCAAACGGCGCAAGCCCCGAGAGGCTGCCGCCGAAGCTGCCAATGGCCGTGCGGGCGCCACCTAGGATGACAACGGAATCAAGACGCATGCGAGTAATCCTTCTGTAGCGGAATAGAGGCTGAGATTGAATGACAAATTAGGCTTTGCCCAGCAACGAGCGGGCCACGACTTCCTTCATGATTTCCGACGTGCCGGCGTAGATCGTCTGTACGCGAGCATCGAGATAGAAACGTGAAATCGGGTATTCGCGGGTATAGCCGTAGCCGCCAAACAGCTGCAAACAGGTGTTGGCGGTGGCGCACTGCATTTCGGTGAGGCGCAGCTTGAGAACCGCCGCCTCGGTGGGGCCCATGTTGCCGTGGCGATACTGCGCCATGCACTTTTCCAGATAGGCGCGGCCCATTTCGATATCCGCCTGCACCTCGGCGAGGGTAAAGCGGGTGTTTTGAAAATCGCCTATCCGCTGGCCGAAGGCGCGTCGTTCTTTGACGTAATCCAAGGTCAGCGCGAGCGAGCCCTCCATGGCACCGAGCGCCTGCGCTCCGACACCCAAACGCTCGCGGGGCAGCTCCTGCATCAGGTAGGCAAAGCCTGCACCTTCTTCGCCGAGCAGCGCATCGTCGGGTAGTTCGATACCGTCGAAAAAAAGCTCGGCGGTGTCGCTGGCATGCTGGCCGATTTTCTTGATCGGCTGACCGCGGGAGAAGCCGGGTAGCGTGGTATCCAGCAAAAACAACGAGACGCCTTTGGCCCCGGCCTGTGGGTCGGTTTTGGCGCAGACAATCACCATATCCGCCACTTGGCCGTTGGTGATAAAAATCTTACCGCCGTCTAATTGCCAACCGCGCTCGGTGCGCTGAGCGCGGGTTTTCATGGCGGCCATGTCACTGCCGGCGCCCGGTTCGGTCATGGCAATGGCGCCGATCACGTCACCTTTGGCCATGGCCGGTAGCCAGCGCTCTTGCTGCGCGGGCGTGGCGATATGCAGCAGGTAAGGCATGACGATATTGGCGTGGATGTTGTAGGCGCTGGCCAGCCCGCCAAAGCCGCGCCGCGAGATTTCTTCGATGGCAAGCTGGGTAATGGTGAAATCAGCCCCGGCCCCGCCGAGGGTATCCGGCATATCGATACCCAACAGCCCCGCTTCGCCCATGCGTTGCCACAGCGCGCGCGGCACCTCGCCGGCCATTTCCCAGGTGTCGTAGTGGGGCGCGACTTCCTGCTCCAGAAAACGGCAGATCATGTCGTGAAACAGCGGAGTCAGTTCATCTTCGGGCGTATTGATGCTCACGCGTGAAGCTCCTTGCGCAGGTGACGCTTGAGAATTTTGCCAGCGGTGCTCTTGGGTAAGGCGTCGGCGAAGTGCACCTGCTTGGGCACTTTGTAGTGCGCCATAAGGCCTTTGGCATGCTCGATCAGCGCGGCTTCGCTCACTTCTTCCCCTTCTTTGAGCACCACCACGGCGGTGATCGCCTCGATCCATTTGTCATCGGGCAGGCCGATCACGGCGACCTCGGAAACAGCGGGATGCTGGAACAGCGCTTCTTCTACCTCGCGGCTAGCCACCACGATGCCGCCGGTATTGATCACGTCCTTGATGCGGTCGACCACGTAGAGATACCCCGCCTCGTCGACGTATCCCACATCACCTGAGTGAAACCAGCCGCCGATAAACGACTCTTCGGTCATCTCGGGCTTGTCCCAGTAGCCAGTGAGCAGCTGTGGGGAACGGTGGACGATCTCGCCGTGCTCGCCTGCGGGGACGTCATTCATCTCGGCGTCGACGATGCGTGTCTCGACGGTAAGAATCGGTCGGCCCGCCGAGGCCGGGCGGTCGTCGTGCTCCTCAGGCCGCAACACGGTGGCAAGTGGGGCAATTTCGCTCTGGCCGTAGCAGTTGTAGAGTCCCACGCCAGGGATGCGCTGGCGCAGCTCCTCGAGTACCGGCACCGGCATGATCGAGGCGCCGTAATAGGCCTTTTTCAAACGGCTTAAGTCGTGGCGGTCAAAATCGGGATGGCGCAGCAGGCTGATCCACACCGTGGGCGGAGCGAAAAACGAGACGATGCCGTGGCGTTCGATCTGCGCCAAACAGTCGTCCGGTGTGGGCGCTTCGCGCAGGTGCAACGGCGCGCCCAGCAGCAGCGCCGGCATCAAGAAAACGTGCATCTGTGCCGAATGGTAAAGCGGCAGGGCGGCAAGCATGGGCTCGTCGTCCTTGATATCCAGCGCCACCATGCAGGCCATGTACTCGGCAAGCAGCGCCTGGTGGGTCATCATCGCCGCCTTGGGGGCGGCAGTAGTGCCGGAGGTATACAGCAGCTGCGCCAGACTTTGGCCGTCGAGCTCTATCTCGGGCTCATCGTCGTCGCCTTCCGCCAGGGCGATCTGGAGCACATCAAAGCCTTCGCTCTCCTGGGCGTGCAGCGTGCCGGAGAGGGTTAGGTTGACCGAGCGGCAGGCGGCGTCGACTTTATCGGCCAGGCTGTTATCGCTTAATAACCCGCTGGCGCCGGACTGCTCAAGGATGTAGCTAAGCTCTTCGCTACTCAGGGCGAAGTTGATCGGCACGTGGACCAAACCGGCGCGGGTGGCGGCCAGCCAGGCGATCACGTAGGCATCGGAGTTTTTGCCGTAAACGGCCAGGCGGTCTCCCGGTTTGAGGCCGTGGGCCAAAAGGCGGTTGGCGACGCGATTGACGGCCCGGTTTAGCTCGTCGTAATGCCACTGGCGGTCATTGAATGCCAGCGCCAAGCGGTCGGCGTTTTTACTGGCGCTGCGCGCAAGCGCGGCGCCGATAGTGTTTTGTTGGATGCGGCTCTGCATGGTGATCTCATCTCCTGTAATGATGTTGTTGTAAGAACGTTAGGGAGACGGGTTAGCTGTCGTTATTCACCAGATGACAGTCGCTTTCGCTTAGTGGGCGGAAGGCTTCTTCAGCGGGAATGGTGCGCACCAGCCGGAACAGATCGTCTTCGTCGGTGGACTCTTCTGGGGTTTTTACTTCCACCAGGTACATGTCATGAACCATGCGGCCGTCTTCACGGATATAGCCGCCGGTGGCGAAAATATCGTCAATCGGCGTGGCGGCCATTTGCTCACGCACCGCCTGCGCTTCATCGGTGCCGATGGCATCGACCGCCTGCAGGTAATGAAGGGTGCTGGAGTAGAGGCCCGCGTGAACCTGGGTGGGCATGCTGCCGGTACGCTCTTTGAAGCGCTCGGCCCAGGCGCGCGCCTCGTCGTTCAGGTCGTAATACCAAGCAGTGGTGAACTGTAGCCCTTGAGCGGCTTCCAGCCCGAGGCTGCGTACATCAGTGCTAAACAGCACCATGCCTGCCAAAACTTGGCCCGCCTGGGTGATGCCGAACTCGCTTGCGGTGCGAATCGCGTTGGTGGTATCCGAGCCTGCGTTGTTAAGCGCAATCACATCAGCACCGGAGGCTTGAGCCTGCAGCATAAAGGAGGAGAAATCATTGCTGGGGAAGGGGTGGCGAATGCTGCCAACGATATTACCGCCGTTTTCTTCCACCACACGGGTGACATCGCGCTCAAGCGCATGGCCGAAGGAGTAGTCGGCACTGAGCAGGAACCAGTCGGTATTGCCTTCTTGGGTGATGGCGCTAGCGGTGCCGTTGGACATCGCCCAGGTGTCGTAGACCCAGTGGATATGGTTGGGCGAGCAGCTTTCATTTGTCACTCCGGAGGAGACGGCGCCGTTGACCAGCCCCAGGCGGTTTTCTTCTTCTAGTAGCCTGACAGCAGCCAGGGTGACCGACGAAGCCACAAGCCCCGTCACCATGTCCACGTTTTGTTCGTCAATCCAGCCGCGCACGATGCTGGAGCCGACATCAGGGCTGTTGCGGTCGTCGGCGCTGAATAGCTCAATCTCAGCGCCGGCGACGCTGCCGCCCATATCCTCAATGGCCATCTCGATGGCGTCTTGGCCCAGCGGGCCGATGGGGTCGCGGTAGGCGCCGCTCATATCGGCTAAGTAACCGATGCGGATTTCGTTGTCGGTCATCTCATTGGCGCCGGCTTGGCTAGCCAGCATGACGGAAGCAGCGAGGGTGCTGAGCGCGAGACATTGCGTTAGTTTCATTGTGAAGCCTTTGCTGTTGTTATTTTAGGCAGCTGATGTGGTCTTCAGCTGTGGTGTTAAGCCGCT